>CABQHF010000001.1 GCA_902463905.1 uncultured Faecalibacterium sp.
AGCCCATGTTCATGTCCGACCTGCGCGAGACCCTGATGAGTGCCCTCGGCCAGAAACAGACGGATGCGGCGCAGGAACTTCTGCCCGAAGAAGATGCTGACTTCAAGGGCAGACACATCCTGCTGGTGGAGGACAACGAGCTGAACCGCGAGATCGCGCAGGAAATTCTGCGCGAGTACGGCTTCCGGGTCGATACAGCGGAAAACGGTGCCGTAGCGGCGGAAAAGGTCAGCACTGCAGTGCCGGGCAGCTATGATCTGGTGCTGATGGATGTGCAGATGCCGGTGATGGATGGCTATACTGCCACCCGGAAGATCCGCGCACTGGAAGACCCTGCGCTGGCCGGGATCCCGATCCTTGCCATGACCGCCAACGCGTTCGATGAGGATCGCCGCCGCGCCATGGAGAGCGGCATGAACGGCTTTTTGTCCAAGCCCATCGTGATCGGCGACCTGGTGCAGGAGCTGCACAAAATTTTGTAACAAACCGCCTGTCAGGCATAATAAAGAAAGCACCCGCAGCATTCGCTTCCTGAGGTCAAGAGCCTCTGCGAAGCCTGCTGCGGGTGCTTTTGCTTTTGTCGGATGGTGTTATGATTTCAGTACATCTGCAAGGACCTGCAGCAGGTGCGGAATATCCAGCGGCTTTGCAATGTGGCCGTTCATCCCAGCCTTCAATGCACTCTGACGGTCTTCTTCAAAGGCATTTGCCGTCATTGCAAAAATTGGAATGCCTGCCTTTTCAGCATCCGGCAGAGCACGGATCTGCCACGTCGCCTCGTAGCCGTCCATCCTGGGCATCTGGATATCCATTAAAATCAGGTCGTACTGCCCGGGGGCCGCCTGCTTCATCTTCTGGACGGCAATCTCGCCATCCTCAGCAGTGTCCACCGCAAAGCCCGCTTCCTTCAGGATCTCCTGCGCGAGCTCACGGTTCAAGGCATTGTCCTCCACCAGCAAAAGTTTCTTTCCCTTGAGATCGAAGGCATTTGGCTGCGCTGGTTCGTGGGCAGGCTCTGCACCAAACGGTTCTGCCAGCACTCTGCGCAATTCGGAAAGAAATAGCGGCTTTTCGCAGAAAGCGGTCACGCCGGCAGCGCGGGCTTCCTCTTCGATATCTGCCCAGTCGTAGGCCGTCAGGATGATGATGGGGCAGCTTTTCCCGATCACCTTGCGGATCTGCCGCACGACCTCGATGCCGTTCATATCGGGGATCAGCCAGTCGATGATGTAGACGCTGAATTCATCGCCCTGTTCCATGGCGTACCGGGTGCGGATCACCGCTTCCCTGCCGGAGATCGTCCACTCCGGCCGCATCCCGATCTTAGACAGCATGGTGCTGACGCTCAGGCAGGTGTCGGTACTCGGTATAATAACGCCCGCTGGAGTCTACGGCAACCAGTTCGATCTGTTTTTCATGGTAATTGGAAAGCTCCGACAGCTTTTTCAGATAGCTGTAGAAATCGGTATCGGTCTTTAGCGGGGTGTAGTACAAATAATTGCATTGTACATCCACATCGTCCCAGTGAGTTTTGATTACATCCTCCAGACTGCGGAACATCTGGTGGGTGACTTCCTCCATCTGGCTCAGACGCTCATGGTAGACAAGGTTCTGGATGTAGGTCTGGCTCACAATAAAAAGGGTTAGGACGACCGCAACGATGACAACGCCGATGCCCCAAAACAGCTGCCGGTATTTTTTCTTGTTCACATCCAGTATCTCCTGTCCGTTCTGTTCAGCTCCACGCGGTATCTGCCCGGCTGATGGCGGTGTATGCGCCAAAGAAAGCTTTTGCGGCATCCATGCCCACAACGCCGCTGTCTGTCACCGTTGTCTCCGCAGCCAGCTGGTTGCTCACACCGCAGATGGCAACCTGATAGGTCTTGCCAGCATCCAGCTGCACCGGTCTTACCAGCACATAGGGGTAGCCCTTGCCGTTGCCGTAGGCATCATAGCCAGAAGCAAGCAGGTCGTTGATCTGCTGCCCGGTCAGGGTAACGGTTTGGATGGTACGGTTCCAGCCGGTGGGCAGAATGACCGAAAGATCATAGTCCGTGATGTCCTTGGCGTACAGCTTAGCGGCTACGCCGTGGTGGTTCTGATCGGTGGGGTTGCCGGGAATCCATGTGCTCAGCGAGACCAGCGCAAGGTCGCTGCCGGTAGCCTGTGCAAAGCAGCGACCCACCAGCATGGCGCAGTCCTCCTGCGAAAGCTCCTCGGTGACGGTGGTGATGGTATCCGGGGTGTTGTTCACCACACTATCCTGATCCTCGTCCAGCTGACGGATGACGTCCTCCATGGTGGCATTGCCCTTGATAAAGTCCAGCATTTTAAGGCCGGTGGTCACGATAGTGTTTTCCCAGCCAGAATAGATAAAGGGCGCGGTATTGCCCACGCTCAGGGCGTTGGCAACATCGGCGTAGTAGGTTTCGTCCGCTTTTGCGTCCTTGAAGGGCAGCAGGCTGCTTTTCAGCGTTTTCTCAGCAAGCAGGGCACTGGTGCCCGCAACGGTAGAAAGGACGCGCATCACCTTGAGCGCATCTTCCAACTTCTGGGGGTTCTGCTCCAGCTTTTTGCTCAGGCCGTAGAAGCGGTTCACCTTCAGCACAAAAACATTCTGGGAGCCATCCTCCGAGAGATAGGGCATCAACCCGAATTTATCGGCGTTGCCGTCTGCCTCCACGATGCCGTTGGTGCCGCCTATCAAAAACAGAGTGTTGCCCTCGGCCATCGTCTGCCGGGTCACATTGTCATCAAGGGCATCGCCGGAGTCGTTCAGCATCCCGATGTCCTTCCACTTCTGGACATATGCCAATGCCTTCATCATGCCGGGAGTGTTGCTGACGTTCGCCTTGCCGGACAGATAATCCTTCTGCCACAGCCTGCCGTCCAGTGTGCCGAGGAAATCGGCATCTGCAATGTTGCACAGGTACTGGAAGCCGTAGCCCGGGTACTGGATCTGCGGCAGACAGAGATCGACCCCGGCTTCCTTTGCCTTTGCAGCCAGTTCTTCCAGCTCAGCGAAAGAATTGGGCAGTCCCCAGCCGTGTTCCCGCAGCAGAGTCTTATTATAGGTGATGCCGTAGCAGTTGTAAGCCGAGGGCAGCAGATAGATTGCGCCGTTATCGGACACCTCCTGCAGACGGGATTCCACATAGTTGTCGGTAAAATCATAGCCGGAAAGGTCCAGCAGCTTGTCGGACACAAGGTCGGTCAAAGGATCGTAGACCGCAAGGGTGCATACATCCGGCAGATCGCCCGCCGCAAACATATTCTGCAAACAGGTGGTGGTGTCGCCGCTGTAGGGCACGATCTCAACATTTACTTCCGGGTAAACGCTGTGCACCTGCTCAATAAAGGCTTCTACCTCCATATAAGGTGCCATAAAGGTGACGGCTTCGTGTGCATCGTCTTTTTTAGCTGGTTCGGCCTTACCGCCGCCGCAGGCGGTCAGCGCTGCCGTGGCTGCCAGTACACCGCAGCCTGCAAAAAAGAGCGGCGTGAGATTTTTTCATCATACAATAATATCTTCCTCACATTTTCGGAGGCAATACTGCATGAATTCAATGGGATGCAGTGCTGCCTTGACTTTGGTCGTTCTTACACACCTCACGGGAACCTCTACGCTCGCAGCCTGTCCGCACTGGGCATTATTCCGATTTCCCCATAAAACGACAAGTTTATTGTATCATCGCAACAAAAGCGTTTCAAGTTGTTTCTGAATGTTTTTACAGACGAAAGAACTGAATCATCTTACAACATATTCAGGAGGAACAACTTCAGAAAGATTTGTTGATTATCTGAGAAGCATTCTTATTCCGACACTTTCTCCCGACTCGATCGTTGTGATGGACAATATGCGTTCTCACCATACACAGGCAGTAAAGGATTTATTGGAGCAGGCTGGCGTTCAATACCTCTATCTGCCACCGTACAGCCCTGATTTGAATCCAATTGAGAAGATGTGGTCTAAACTCAAGGCTTTCCTGAGAAAGGAAAAAGTTCGTTTGTTGGAGAAGCTGCCGGATGCTGTTCGTGCTGCTTTCAAAACGATTTCTTCTCATGACTGTTCTGGCTGGTTTCGCTTTTGCGGCTATTCACGATAATTTATTGGATTGCTATATTTGTCCAGCCGCGTGCTTAGTGCTTCTGAGCTTCTTCACCATGCCCGTATGGAGTGGGCCGTTGAGTCTATGCACTGGCTCCTTGATGTGCATTATGCGGAAGATTCCTGCCGACTTCAGGCACTGTCCTTGCAGAAAAATCTGAATACGCTGCGAAAGTTCGCTCTTTCGATGATAAAGCGATACAAAGCCAATGCTTCCACAAAGAAAGCTCTGTCTCAAATCATGTTTGACTGCCTACTGGATTGCAACAAGTTGATGCCCATTACTCAAAATTGATTTCCGTGGGATGCGTCGAATCTCTATTGAAAACCGCGTTCTGGCGTGGTATCATAAATCATGATCGAAAAATCTCTGCATCCGGACGAAAGCATTCCAGCGCAAATGCACGCTTTCGTCACCGGTTTTTACAGATCCCGCGTAAAGCATTTCACCGGGAACACAATACATTTCAGGCCGACCATGCCCGCGGTGAGGGCAGTGGCGCCTTTCAAGCAAAGGAAAATTCAATGGACTGGAAAAACAAAGATACCCTGACGGGCACTTCCTTTAAAAAGACAACTCCGTCTTCTGAGGCAAAGAAAAAAGAGCCTCCCAAGAAAAAACCTGTGCAGTCGACTGTTACGCGGCAGCCGATCGAGCAGCAGACGATCGAGACCACCCCGCAGAAAAAGCCCAAAGGCTGGCTCCCGCTCCTGCTTCTCCTGCTCGTGGCCCTGGTGCTTGCCGCGCTGCTGCTTCTGCCCAGGCTGACCCAAAAAAGCACTCTGGCCGCTTCTTCTGAGGCATCTTCTGAGGAAGCTTCTTCGGCGGCGTCCAAGTCTGAGAGCGCCTTCATTCTGCCGGATGTGGTCGGCATGAGCGAGGACGCCGCATGCAAGGCCCTGTCGGTGGACGGCCTTACGATCAATATCCGTTATCAGTATGACAGCAATGCCAAAACCGGTGTCGTGCTAGAGCAGACCCCTGCCGCCGGCACAGAATGGAGCGGAGGCAGTGTAGATCTTGTGGTCTGCGACCGGACGCTGGGCATGATCAGTGTCCCGAATGTTGTTGGCATGCGCCTGTCTGCCGCTAAGGAGGTGCTGGAAGATGCAGGCTTTGTTGCCGGCGTACGCCTCGACGGAAATGAATCCGCCGTGGTCACTGCGCAGACCCCTGCCGCCGGCACCAAGGCCGAAAAGGGCTGCAGCGTGACCCTTTCCTACGAGCGGCAGGCCGCATCGGAAGCACAGGCATCCGTGGAGATCGAAAAGCATCCCACCGCTGCTTCTAGCTCCAGCACCGCATCCCGTTCTCCCTCTTCTTCCACCTCCCGTGCACAATCGACACAGCAGCAGTCTACGCAGCAGACAGAACACGTTGCTCCGCCCGCACAGGAGACCCAGCCTGCACAGCCCGCTCAGCCTGTGCAGACCGTCTCCGCTTATATCGGCTCCTGCACAAAGAATCTGATTCAGTTTGTGACCAGTGGTGGAAACGCCACAATCAATGTTGAATACGTTTACCCCAGCGGTGCACATTCCCAGCGTTTTGCATTGGGCACCTACTCCGACGGTGTCCACGAATTTTCGCCGGGTGTCTCGATCACGGATCCGCGGGGCACCTATCAGGTCTGCCTGTACGATTCCAATGGCAATCTGCTGGCAACTTCCAGCTTTACAAATTGACGCGTGCGTGCTAATATAGTGGTATCGAACCTTTCCGTTTATCATTTGTGAGTTGAGGTATTTGCGATGAAAGAACAGAAACTGACTTTGCCTGAGCGCTATGCGGTTGTTAGTGCAGAAGAAATGGTGTACATCGAGGGCGGCCTTGGTGCAGATCCGATTGGTGACGGTAAGTACGGCATCTTTGAGACCGCCGGAAATCTGACTGAGCTTTTTAATCGTGTCTTCAGACGGTTCTCCTATAAGCTGGACTATGAGGTTGTCGATGCCCTTAACAAAGGCATTACCGGCCTCGGCATTGTGAATGCGGTTGTCAACATCCTCGATCCGTCTGCTCTGGCCAAGTCCATCAACCTTGCACCGGCTTTCACCGGTATTATGAACACGCTGGGCAAGATCGGCCTGGATCGTATCTGATCCTCAGGACCGGTCTGCGGCATCCATCCAATCAGAAACCAACGAAGCAGGGACTTCAACATGCGTGTGCATGAAGAAGTCCCTGCTTCATTTTTGTATTCTGCGGTAGGCTGTTCCATTTTTCAACAAAAAAGCCGCCTCCACACGGGAGGCGGCAAACGGATAACCAGATCTCGGCTGGCACAGGATGAAGATCAGCCCTGTGCTTCAGGCTGGGCAGCAGCTTCTGCCGTTGTGCCAGCCTTTTCCTCCTGCTTCGGCGTTTCCGTCACAGTCTCATGTGCAGACTCTTTGGAAACAGTGACCGTTTCTTTAGAGGAAGCTGCAGTTTCTTTGGAAGAAGCTGTCGGCTTGGAGGATGCTGCAATCTTCTTGGAAGAGGCTGTCGGCTTGGAGGATGCTGCAGTCTTCTTGGAAGAAGCCGCCGGCTTGGAGGATGCCGCAGTCTCCTTGGAAGAAGCCGCCGGCTTGGAGGATGCTGCAGTCTCCTTGGAAGAAGCTGCCGGTTCCTCCTTGGGCGCAACCACTGCCGGTGCAGAAGATGCTGCCTCGCTGGAGACTGTGGATCCCTCCGACTGCTTTTCTGTTGCAGCCTTGCTCAGGATCGCGGTACCCGTGCGGAACTGTTCCGGCCAGGGGTTATTTGCATCCGGGTCGGTGGGATCCCAGCCACGGAGTGCTTCGTTGTCGATCTCCATGTTGATTGTGCCAGGCTTGCCCATGGGACCGGGGTTTTCTGCATCATCATAGATGATGACCGGTGTACCCAGCGGGCAGTTGTCACGGATCCACTTGACATCCACAACAGCCATACGCACGCAGCCTGCCGATGCCGGTGCACCCAGGTTATTGTATTCCTCGTATTCCAGGTCTGCCTTGTTTTTGCTCAGATACGGGACACTGTGGAACAGGATGCTGCCCTTGATCCGGGTTGCATACTGACCATACACGCCATCATTCAGAGACTTCCAACCATCGCCATTGTTGCCATCGTTCGGGTTATTTTTGTCGTTATAGGTGTTGAACTGGCCGGTGGGGGTTGCATTATTCTGGTTATCCTTGCCGCAGCTCACCACCATGGCCATATAAGGCACCATATACTTGCCCTCGGCGTTGGCAGTGTACACCGTTGCAGTGGAAGCCGAACGGTTCACAACGATCAAGTAGGGATAGCCTTCCTTCACCGTCAGATTATAACCATTGGCGGCAGCAAGGCCCTCCAGGATCTCCTTTGCATTGGCCTCCCATGTGGCGGGATCCTTCACCTGCGGAGCGGTTCGGGTCGCATTCGGGTTATTCTGAAGCTGCTCGTAGAACAGTTCCTCCTCGGCCTTTTCTGCTTCCGGTTCGCTGGCTGCACCGCTGTCCACGACTTCGGATGAGGCCATCTCACTGGACGACTGTTCCGACCCGGCTGCATCTTCCTGCTTTTTGGATTTGAAATGCAGCACGGTCAGAACCAGCGCGAGCACAACAACTACCACTACACCCAGGATGCTGAGTGTGCGCATCATACGGTATCTCTGGCGGTTTTTGCGGTACCGCTCCCGGTTTGAATTATGAGCCATCGAGAATTCTCCTTCCTATTTGTCAGGACAGGTCAGCGTAACGGCCGCTGGCATAATCTGCATCGCTCAGGAAGCGGATGCGGTTCACCTTCCATGTGCCGTCTTCCCAGAGCATTTCAATGGTACGGTGATTTTCGTTCAGCACGGTCTCGCCCGTATAGCGGTTGGTGCGGTTTGCCTTATAAGAGACATTCATCAGGATGCGCTGACCATAATTGTCAAACTGCACCGAGCTGGAATCCAGTGTGACGTGCGCACTGTCGATATCCCAAATATTCTTCTGGTTTTCGGTGCTGTGCACATAGTAGCTCTGCTCATCCAGGTTCGTACCGGTAGCAAACAGCATATCGTCCATCGACTCATTAGTGATCGCACGCAGGAATCCGCAATAATATTCCCACGCAAATCTTGCCAGGAAATTATCATCCGGGCAATTGAAGCCATCCGAGGAAGAGTTCTCGTAATCGCTGTTGTCCACTCTGTATACGCTGTCGGGGTCACCGTCGTACCAGACATATGCCGTGCGATAATTCGAGCCACTGTCCTCGATAACGCGCACCTGCGAGACGGTGTTGAACATCCACTCCGGGATATACAGGTCACCGTCCACGGCGTCACGATCCACGACCTGACCGTCCACCGTGACCGTGGCACCCGCCGGGATGTTGGTGAACAGAACGCCATCAGTCTCCTGTACAATCGCTTTGTTGGAGGACGTGCTTGCAGATGTGCCGGTGGATGTGCTCTCCTGCGTGGACTGGGAAACCGCGCTCTGTGTCCCACGGGACGAAGCCGGTTGCTGAGCAATCGAGCTGCTGCCGTTTGTGGCATAGATGATGCCACCCACAATGGCCAGCGCAGCCACTGCAGCCACCACGATCGGCACATAATTGGTCTTTTGGGGTTTGGGCGGTTCCGGGGGAACATAGGCTCCTCCCCCTGTGGTGCCATCCTGCGTTTTATTCTGGTCCGGCTCCGGAGGGGGCGCCTTTTTGTTCATCCGCAATCCGCAATACGGGCAGATGATCGCAGTATCCGGCAAGGTTTTACCGCAATTGGGACAGATCATGTATTCTACATCCTCCTCTTTTCTGTTTGACTTGCCATCGCGCAATTTCTCAAAAACACTATGGCCTGTTTAATAATACAATAAAATCGACAGAAATCAAGCATTTACCCAAAAAATCGCCCGGCCTTTTCATCCGCCAGACGATTTTTTGAGGGGGCACCCGATCAGGCAGCTGCAGGATGCCGGACAAGCCCTTCGTCAGTTTTTGCCGGTATCCCGGGCATCCCTGTATTCACTGTCATTTTTTGCCAAAGATATTTCCGAAGAGTCCGCCCTTCTTTTTGGGTTCCGGTTTCGCAGCAGGCTCATACCTGCCCTGCGTCTGCCCTGCATTGCCCGTCTTCCGGGAAGCCTGGCCCTGCCAGGCGTCAAAACGCTCCTCCTGATACTGTGCCGGCTTTTTCAGGCCTTCCGTCTGCGCCGGGGTGCTGCGCTTCGGTGCAGTTTCCGCAGGTACTTCAATGTCCATCTCGAACGACTCTTCGTCGTCCCGGCCGGGGCGGCGTGCAGGCTCCACTCTGGGCACCACATTCTTGCCTTTGCTCAGATCCTTGAGAACCCGGATTATTTCTTTTTCGTTCGGGTTGGTGCGGGTGCCGCCCTCCTTCAGGTTCTTGTAAAGGATCCGGCAATCATCCGGCGTCACCCACATGGGGCAGTTGCTGTACAGGTCCGCCGGGTTTGCACGGCGCGTTTCCTGCACGGTGTCCATCAGCTCACAGATGGCAAACTGATCCCAGTCGTTGCCGCTGTCGTCAAGGCAGTACAGGAAGAACAGTTCCCAGGAGAACGGCTGACGATGTGCAGCAAGTTCCTTCATCATCTGGGGAATTTGATCGCTCAGCGTTCTGCGCTCTGCTGCCGTCAGGCCAAGCTCTCTGCCACGCACCAGCGCCACGAACTCACGATCCATCCGCTGTGCGACCATCTCATGATATGCCTTTGCAAACTTCACCTTGGGGTTGACCAGCAGGCTGGCGTCTTTCAGGTTGCTTGCCAGGTTCCAGACCTTTGCCACTGCATCACGGCTGTTCAGCAGGTCCTGATAAGAGATCTGCTTCAGTGACCAGTTCATCTCCTGCGCAAGGATGCGGGCCTGCACACGATCCGACAAGGTGGTGTTTTTCAGCTTTTCGCCTTCTTCGATCACCCGCGGCACGATCCAGTCTGCGCCGGTCTGATGGGTACGCTTGCTGTAAAGCGCGGCGAACTTTGCCACGACCTCGTCTTCAAGCTGCTGGGGCATCTCCCGGATGATCCTGCTCTGTGCACCGCAGATCTCAACCAGCTCTTCCGTGGTGGTGACCCGCATGATATCGCACTGTAGGCAGACTGCCGCATAATAATCCGGCAGCCGCTGCTTTGCCGTCTCCACCAGCGCTGCCTCATAATGGGGTTGTTTCTTCACCAGATCGTTGATCTCCCGCACGCTGTCCTTCAGGTTCCGGGCAGCATAGTGAGTCAGCAGGCTGTAATAAATGCCGTTCTGCAGCGACTGGAGATCCTTTGCATTTTCCGCAAAAGCCTGCCAGATGTTGTTTGCCTTCTCAGACAGTGCAAGCATCTGGTCGTTGCCCAGAAGATGGCGGCCGGCTTCCTCGCCCTTTGCAAAGGCATCCCGGATCTGCATATCAAAAATATACAGCAGCATCTGCCACTCTTCAGTGCGGGGCTGATGCAGCCCGCCGCGGCCGTCTTCAAAGCTGCACAGAATGCGCTCCGCAAGCTGAGTGCGCTCCGCAAGCGACTGATAATCCACCAGCTTGTAAGCATAATCCTGCATCTCTGCAAACTCACCGCTGAGCGCTACACGGATCACGCGGTCCTGCAGCTGCGGCGTCATCAGCGAGCTGTTCACCGGGATCTTATCCAGCAGCACCAGGGCGATCTCGTGGCTCTGTGCGCCCAGCTCACCGTTCATAGCTTTTTCCAGCATCGCAGCCTGCTCGCTTGCGCTGCACTCGCTGACCAGGTTCATCATCAGCTGACGGAACACTTCGTTGTGGCTGGACGACATACGGCCGACCAGTGCCTCCCGGCTCTCTGCCGGCAGGGTATCCATCAGCTTGAGCAGCTGCACCAGTGCTTCATCCAGCACATCGGCGTTGCACTCCACCACCTTGACGGCGTCCATCGTCAGGAAGATCAGCTTGCGGGCAAGCTCCGGTTCCATGGCCGTCGGCTGTTCATGATAGAATGCCAGCACGGCAAGGTCCGCCGGGTAATCCTTGCTGCCACCCAGCAGGCTGTTCAGCCAGTTATCCATCCGGGCCAGCAGCTGTGCCCGCTCCGTCTCCGGCAGCTGTGCCAGGGTCATGTACATGACCTGATCCAGCCGACTCATCTCTTCAGCAGGAGCTGCAGCATCCAGATCAAAGGTGATCTCATCGCCGCTGACCATGCCGTTGCGCGGCGTGCTCAGGCAGAGGTTCTTGCGCAGGTCTCCTGCGCTGCAGAAACTGATCCGCCCGCGCATGGAAGCCGGTGCACCCATGGCGATGCAGTAGCACAGCTCTCGGATCGTCCGGATCTCTTCCACGTTCTTTCCCGTGCGGAAGCACAGGCACTTCATGCTGGTCAGCGCGCGGTATGCGCCGCAAAGCAGCTCTGCATAGCGCTCGTCCGTCAGATTGTATTTCTGTCGGAGCTGTGCAAGGTCCGGCACCTCCGTACCGCCCATTTCCACGCCGGGCAGCATCGGGGAGGAAGGCATGTGGTTGATCAGCTGATCCAGCGGGGTAAAGATAATACCCGCCGGATCTTCTGCGATCTTCTGCCGATAGGTGTCAGTGGGTATCACGGCAGCATTGGTAAAAATAGCCGGACGCCCGTGCATATCAGTGCGCAGCGTGCACAGCGCCAGGAAGGTATCTTCCCCGGTAGAAACGCAGGTCAGGCAGCTTTTGCCGATGGATCCGTTGAACAGCGGATTCATGCTGTCATTGAACTCGTCCTCCATGTGCTGCGCATTCGTATCGGTAAATCCACCGGACTTTGCACAAACCCGGTAGCCGCTCTGTGTACGGAACCGGCATGCCTGCTCTGCTGTAATCTTGAACATAAGCAAATTCCTTTCTCGTCAACAACAACAGTTCCCCATCCTGTTGTTTTCTCGCCTGCCGGAATACTTACTGTATCCCATAACGTTCTTTGAAGTTTTCCACCGGATACAAATAATCGTCCTCTCCGTTGAAAAACCGCTCCCGTGAGGCTGTCCAGGCCCGGTTCCAGTCATCGGCCCAGACCTCCATGGGTACCCGCCGGGTAAACAGGCGCCGCGGCTGTTCCGGCATCATGATATCATCATAGTAAGGTTCCAGCAGGCCTTTGCTCCACAGGATCCACCGGAGCGGAGCTTCTACATCCTGTTCCGGTGCATCCGGGTTCTGGTACAGTTGCAGCTCCATGGTGGCCGCCTCGTCCAGCGTGAGTTTATGCCTGACTCCCTGTATGCTGTAGAGCACGATATCCGTCCAGATCGTCTGTCTCATATCCGCTTTGATGATGCAGGAAACCGGCAGTTCCTGTTCCAGCTCACACGGGCAGGGTCCCAGCCATCTGTGGCGTTCTTCCAGCTCCTGTTCGGCCAGCTGGCGGCCATCTTCTTCCGCCATCCCGTTCCACTCATCGATCCAGTCCCGCAGACGTGCCAACCGCCCCTGCATCGTTTTGGAAATGTCGTAGCATTGGGTCCCGATCCATGCCCTGGCAACAGGCTCTTTGCCCAGTGCAGACACTGCAAAGAACACTCTGCTCCCGATCTGTTCCAGAATGCTGGCAACAGTCTGGCCGTGCTGCTGGATATAACGGCGGATCTGCTGATCGGCCGCATAGAATTCCTTGCGCGGATACGGCTGGATGCCTGCTGCATCTGCCGGGATCTTCTGCTGGACAGGGATCTCTGCTGTTTCAAGCTCGTCCGCCTTGCTCAGGACCACCAGAACAGGCGTACGATCCATACCCTCCGGGCAGGTATTGTTGAGCTGCTCCATCAGCAGGTGCAGCTCATTCTGTTTTTTGTAGGCACCCGCCGCCGCGTCATTCACCTGCTGCGGATCCAGCACCAACAGCAGAGCATCACAGTGCCGGACAAAAGCAAGCGAAGTTTGGCTGAGGCCGGTCTCCTTCGTGTCGGTGCAGGCAAAACCGGATGCATCATAAAAGATCAACGTAACGCCGTCTGCTCCAGTCTCGTCCACCAGATCCATGGCCAGAGGATAGAAGGTGTCCTCTTCCGCCGTTGCGGCGGGCAGCTCATGGCTGGACCAGCGCGATTCAAATTCCTTGAACTGCCCGTTGCCAAAGTTGTTGTCGCCCGCCCGGAACGGCGTCCGTGCCGCATCTTTTTTCAGCTGATCGAACAGCCTGGCGAGGTAAACGGTCTTGCCCGTGCCCACCGTACCGATCACACCGATGAAACAGACGGGGTACTTGCCGTATTTCGGCAGAGGGAACGGGTTGAGGCAGTGCGGGCAGAGCCGCTGCGTCGCCATGCCCTCCTTGTTGAAGCGATCGACCACGCGGTAAACAAAGCCCTGTTCGTCCCGCACAAAACCGTCCGCATCGACCTGAAGACCACCGGTATCCGTTGCGCGGATCATCTCCACAAAATCCGGATCTTTGGGGTCGATATAGGGCATGTCCCACCGGGGATCCCGCGTCTTGGCACATGCCACACCGCCGCGCGGCTCCCAGAACGAGACCCACTTGGAGAGCTTGGGAGAGTCTGCGCTGTTTTTCTCGAACAGACGCCAGAAGCTCCGGTCTTCATCGTCCCCGCTCATACTCATTTTAAAGCGAATCGTTGTTTCGTCATACCCTGCCGTAGCGCGGAACAGGACTTCATCTTCCCGGCAGGTACTGAAACAATACGGGCATTGAAATTCTCTCACCATAGAACGCATAACTCCTTTGTCGGTCTTTTCCATCAAAGGTTATGCGATGCCCGGAAATCTTCATAGGGCTGCTGATAGTTTTCCACGCCCTCATAGAACAGATCCCGTGCCGTCTGCGTTGCCTGCTGCCACTCAGCGGACCAGGCCGGGTCATTGCCCGGATGGGTCAGCCGCGCAAAGAAGCTCTTCGGCTGCTCCGGTTCCGGCTGTGCTGCAAAACCAGGCTCCAGCAGACCCATCTTCCACAGGATCCACTGCAGCGGCTCTTCCACGCGGCGGGGGTTGGGCGAACCGGCCGGGAAGCTGACCAGGTTCTCGTTGACCGCTGCATCCAGCGTGAGCGGGAGGCTGATGGGGGTACCTGCGTTATCGCGCTCACCCTCAATATCGGTCTGGATCGTGCGCATCAGATCCTCGGTCAGCTCCTGGTCCGGCGCGACCGACGGAGTAAGGGTGCAGGGCGGATTTCCCAGCAGCTCACGCATCTTGAGTTTTTCTTCCGCAGTCATGATCATGCCGTCCTGCTTTATCACATTCTGCCAGTCTGCCACCCAGACACGCAGGGCATTCAGCCTTTCTGCGTCTTCAGGATTCTTCAGCTGGTAGAGCTTGCCGAATTTTTCAAACTTCTGCACAACGCCGCTGGTAATAGCCGACACCGCAAAGTAGGCGGGGTGATCCATCTGCTCCAGCGTGTTGAACACAGCCTCGTCGTTCTGCTGGATAAAGCTCCGGATCTGCTTGTTGATGGTTACGAACTCGTCCCGGTTGAAGCCACGGTTGCCTGCTGCCATATTGATGCCCTGATAGATCAGCGGGCAATCGAGGATGGTGGGATCGATCCGGTCACTCTTGGTCAGCACTGCTGCCGTCGGGACACCCTCCCAGCCGTCAGTACGCACATGATACAGCACATTGATCGTCTGCTGGATATCGCTGGCACGCATGGCACGGCCATTGTGCGACAGTGCACGGATCTGGCTGGGATCAATCAGGATCATGACTGCATCACACTCACGGATGTAGTTGATGACACCCGAGGGGATGCTGCTGATCGAATCCACGCCCTCTCGCTGTGCAAAGTGCTCGCCTGCCACGTCATAGAACACCAGCGTCATCTTTTTGCCGCCGGGGTTGTCCTCGGTCAGGTTGACAGCCAGCGGGCGGCGCATCAGGCTGGTATCGGTTGCGCCCGGCAGCGGGTGATCCGGATCCACGTGCTCACCGATATCGCTCAGGTTGCTGGCGCCGATCTTATAGCCGGTGTGTGCCATTGCGACCGCAAAGCGGGTAAGCAGCTGGTGCAGATAAACCGTTTTGCCGGCGCCCGTCGTGCCGACCACGCTGATGAACTTGACCTCATACTTGCCGTAGTCTGCCAGCGGGAACGGGTTGAGGCAGTGCGGGCACAGGCGCTTCATCGGGGCAAACTCGTTGCCAAAGCGATCAATGACGCGGGTGACGAACCCGTCCTTATCGCGCACAAAGCCATCTGCGCCCACTTTGTTTGCTGCCGTCTGGTCTGCACGGATCAGATCGGCGAAGTCAGGATCCTGCGGGTCGATATATGGCATATTCCAGCCCGGATCCGATGTATAGCCGGCTTCGCCGCCCTTGTCCTCCCAGTAACGGAACAGTCCAACCATCCGGTGATCTGCCTTGTTGCTGCGCTGATACTTGGCAAAATGCAGCTTGTACTCCCGGTCCGGATCCTCTGTATCGCTACGGATATCCTGCACCTGCTTTTCATCATAGCCGACCGTCGCGCGGAACAGCACACTCTCGTCATCGCATTCCGCAAAGCAATAAGGGCATCTGAATTTGTACGACATAACGGTTTCTCCTCACACTGTTCTTAGTATTCTTTGTATTTACCTGTATGCTCTTCTCCCACGGTTACCTTCACACTGGCGTTGGGCGCCGTGCTGATGCACAGCTCGCGCCCAATGCAGCTTTTGGGGATGGGGATAGGCCTCAGATCATCGACCTGATACCGCAGTGCACCATTCTGATAATACTCCGTGTCCGGCATGTCCACCTTCAGGTAACGGTACCCGCCTTCCGCACGCATCGTCACGGTGTACAGCAGCGGTACAAAGCAGATCTGTGCTGCAGGATCCGCCGGGACATAAAGCACAGGCTGTGCGTTGTTGCGCATCACCATCGTCCACACCTGGATCTGTTCCGGCGGGACAGCCTGAAAATCCGTAAACGAGCCGGTCATTCTGGCACGGGGCACACCCTGCAGACGGCAATTTTCCTTTTTAACGATCCCGCCGTGCAGCAGCTGCCGCAGCTCATCGTCCGTGACCGCCACATCTGCGCCGGTCAGCGGCTGGCCCTTGCTGAAGCACAGCACCAGAGCACTCACGCTTTCCGTGCAGGAAAACTGAATCGAACGTTTGCCGTTCGGCAGAATCGACAGCCTGAGATGATTCACCGCAAAGAGATTGCTTTTCAGTTCTTCTACTGGCATTTGTCTTTCTCCTCCCCTCAGAGCAGCTGTTTGTCGTCCACCGGATAGATCATCAGACGCTCAATGCTGTCCGACTGGCCGGTGCTGAAGATCTCGCCGACGCCGGTGGTATCAGCCTTCACTGCCGTGGTGTCGATCAGGCAGTACATGCTACCATTGGCCGGTGTCGCGGTCATCTGCAGGTAAACGCAATCCTTCAGATCCTGTGCAAACAATGCTGCCAACGGGTCTGTTTGCGAGCTTTCCTTCAGGAAAATGAGCTCCTGCTGCAGGTTGCAGCGGTATTCCGGCCTTTTCTGAATGATCTGCGCCAGCACGTTTTCCAGGTCCTTCTGCATCGAAGCCATATTTCCGGGGTGGATTCCTTCCCGCAGGATTTCCGGGTTCTCCGCCAGCACACTCTTGGTCAGATCCTTGTAGGCCTTCTGCTTCAGGGGATCGACCATCGTCAGCGGCAGTGCATTGACTGCACTGGCCACGGTGAGCTGGAATCCGGAAACGCTGCCGGCCATCTTTTTCATCTCTGCTGCCAGCTTTGCGGCCAGAAGCTGGCAGCACTGGCAGAAGCAGCGGTCTGCAAACTCCCGGTGCAGCACCTCTTCCTGGGTCGCTCCATTGATGTTTGCATCCGGCTTCCACTCATCCGGTTCTCCGGCACGCTTCTCCAGCTTATCTGCCTCCGCTGCCAGACGGCGGCGGATGTCATCAAAGCTCAGGCTCCGGGAAATACTGCGGTCTGCCCAGTCCTCGACCTGCTCTGCACCCTCTTCCGACTTCATCCAGCGGATCGCCGGCTGCAGATAATCGCAGAAATAGACTTCTTCCCGGACCTCTCTGCTCGCTTCCGCATACCAGGTGGTATCGGGGGCGCTGCTTGCAGCACCGACCTTGCTCCGTAGCGCACTGAAAAAACCCTTGCCTGCGGCCGGTGCAGCTGCCTGCGGTACACAGGGCAGATACTGCAGAAACTCCAGATCATTTTCAGCCGGGAACAGTTTGGTCATCTGCTCGTCAAAGAATTTGTGGAACAGGCTCTGGTAGCCCTTTCCGCCGCTGATCTTGTCCTCAACGCTGACATTGCTGTCTTCCGCGGGTCTTTCGATCATATCCTTGTAGCTCTGCAGTGCGGTGGCCAGTGTGACACGGGCAATAGCGTTCGTATCACGGGCCACGCGGCAGTAGGCCGTGCCGTACAGGCCGCCGTTTTTCAGCTGGAACCGCAGCGTCGTGCCGGGATCCGCAGCGCCGCCCTTCCAGCTGCCCTGCTCGTAGTAGCTGCACGCCACCAGTACGATGTCAGCTGCGATCTGGTATGCCTGCCAGATGCACTCCTCATCCAGGATGCCGCTATAGGTGTTGTCGCTCAGCAGAACCAGCGCAAAGCCATGTTCCTTGGCCCACTCGATCAGATCCGGTTTGCGGCGACGCAGGATCCGGCGCGTTTCCTTTGTCGTTTCGCGGCAGATGGCAAAGATCACGCTGAAAGGCGATGTGTTCCTGGGCAGATTGATCTGTTCTTCCAGCTGCTTTTTGAACTCGTCGTATCGATCGTCTGCAACATCCCAATAATAGGCGATCATGGTCTGGCTTTTATCCGCAAGCTCCACACGCTGGCTCAGCATATCCATGATCTCATCTTCTGCATTTTCCGCCGCTCGCTCATCACCGTTTGCAGGCAGGTATTCGCTCGTCGTCAGGTCGTGCAGCAGGGCGGCATTGCTCCAGCATCTGCGGTAAGCTTCGCGCACAACGTCGGCATGCTTGTCTGCTTCCTCGCCCAAAAAGACACTCAGAAGCGGAATGGCCGCCTCACGCGTTGCCATACTGCTACCGCTTTCGTTTACCAGAAAGCGGCTGCAATCTCTCACAAAGGTGTTCCAATCCTTCGTCATATCGTTCATCTTTCTGCGTCCTCAAAAAACCTTATACAGCACCCGTGCCCCAGAGGCCGTCCAAACCAGCCCCTGGGGCGCATGCTGCAATTCTATTAACTTTCAGAATTTACTGCGGGTACACATTGCCCTGGGCATCGGTCATCGTGAGGACCCACTGGCCGCCAATCTTTGCAGTGTATACCTGCGTGTTCGGCGGCAGCTGGACCCACTGGTTCGTGGTGCGGTTAAAAGCATAGTTCTTGTAGTTGCTGTACAACTCCAGCTGCTGGCCATTGTAGCTGACATAGGCAACAAACTGCGGCTGGGCCTGCTGAGTCTGGGCAGCAGCGGCGTTGCCTGCGCTCTGCCAGACCTTGGGGGTAAAGTTCTTCTTGTACTTCTTGATCTGGCGCAGCAGACCATCGTAGAAGCGCTTCACATTCTTGCTGTCTTTTGCTTCCAGCGTCTCCACGCTCTTGAGCAAATCTGCAAGATCCTTGCCGCTGTAGGTCTGATCCAGCTCCCGTGCGATCAGGACATCGGCTTCTTCCTTGCTGCGCTGGCGGAAGGACTCCACCTTTTCTTCCATCTCATGGCGGGGGTCCTCCTCCGGGTTCAGAGCACGGTAGTTTTCAAAGCCCTGATACAAAGGGTACTGCTCTGCAAAGACATATTTCTTGGGCTGCGCGGTATCGCTGAAGACTTCGACCTGCACCATCTCCCGTTTATCCTTGTAGATATACTGGATCTTGGCGATCTTCTTGTTCTCGTCCGGGTCAAATACGCTGTGCTTGTTGGTATTGAGCACCTCGAACACGTTGCTGAACAGGCCATCACAATAAGAGCTCAGGTCTGCCTCATAGTGGTTGTGCTCCGCTTCCAGCTCATCCAGACGTGCCAGAGCAGCCTTGACTGCCTGATACTTCCGGATTTCCTCTGCCACTTTGGCCTGCAGTGCCGGATAGTGCAGGAAGTAATCCTGGCGCACACGTTCCAGCACCTTGCTGTTGTTCAGTGCAGTATTGCCGTCGTTTTTCAGCTCGAAGTATTCAGCGCCCTCCGCCTTTTCATAGCGGTGTTCCAGCCAGTGGTGCAGGCGTTCCCGCTCTTCGCTCAGCTTCTTCTTGTTCAGGACCGAGCCCTCTGTCAGGAAGTCTTCCAGTTTGTACTCCGGGACCTCAATAGGCTTGCTCAGCTGCAGCTGATAGATCGTATTCGGATGCGTCTCGTTGGGTCCTTCCAGGAAGATAGCCCTACACTGCTCACCCTCTTCATAGAGCTTCAGCTGTGCCTCGGTGGTCTTTTTCTCAAAGAAATCCGGCTTGAAGGAATACGGCAGCGGTACCGGCAGATACGTGCGCCAGTTGACATCCAGATTGTCACTGGTCACGCGCTCCGTTTTTGCATACAGATGGCTGCCAGCACCTGCCGGCTGGTCAGCTGCTTCATCATAATACTTTTTCAGCAGAGTCACACCCTGATATGCGAACAGCGGTACACCACTGACAAAGCGCAGGGCAAAAATGCGATCCTTCAGGCCGGTCTTACGCACAGCACAGCCATTGTTTGCAGTTTTTGCATATTGATCTGCAGCCGTACAGACAGCTGCTGCATTGGCCGGTACCGACAGCGAGCAGCTCTGGAAAGTGACCGTCGGGCTGTTGACATTATAGGTCTGGTCGCACCAGAACATGGGCGTTGCATCGTTATAGACCTTGGTAATGATTTCCTTCTGAATGATCTCGCCCAGCTTCTGCAGATTGCCATCTGCCTGCGGATATTTCAGGAACAGATAATCCTGCAGGCCCTTGCTGATCTCTGCATGGAACACCTGCTCCATGTATCTATTGATGAGCCGACCGATCTTGTTCTCATCGTTCTGGAGCCACTCATCCGGGCAGGCCAGGAATTCCTGCATAAAGTCGCATACCAGCTGCTTGGGGGTCAGGGCATCGATCACCTTGTCCAGGTTTTTCTTAACGTCCTCCAGCTCCAGGATGCGCCAGGTATATGCAGTCTGGCTCTTGGCTGCGCTGCTGTTCAGCCACACGATATTTTCCTTGAAAGTCGCATCCAGCTCGTCCATCACTGTGATCAACGGGGTAAAGAATTTCTTTTCCAGATCCGCCAGATCATCTGCAAACTTCCCTGCCATCTTTGCAGTTGCCCGCACCATATTCTGCTGGTTCTTGGCCAGATACCAGTCCTGCTCCAGCTGCTTGTAGTTCATATAGTGTTTGTTGATATTGAACACGTTTGCAGTTGCCAGCTCTGCGCTGGCCTGTGCCTTTGCCTCTGCCACCGAGTACAGTCTGCGATCCAGGGACTCCGCCTCTTCCAGTGCCTGCGCACGGACGCCCAGTGCCCAGGCACGCAGATCGTCGGTCTCACTGTGCAGCAGCCGGGCTGCATAGTAGGGGCCATAGTTGGGATCCTGTGCCAGCATGCACAGCTCAATGAACACCTTGCCCAGCAGGGAGCCATCGCTGACCTTGGATACCTGGTTGCTCGTCAGTTCTCCGTTGAGTGCCTCACGGTTTTTGGTATACTTACCACTGCACTGGTCCAGCCAGGCATTGCCGTTCGTCCACCAGGGGTCCGGGGACTTATTAGCCGGCACCGGGCAGGTAGCCTTCATCACGTTCTTGTCCACATCCGGCAGATTGAGCGGTTCGCAACCTTCCATCATGCGGGCTTCCAGCGCTTCCGCCGTCAGGCCCCACTTGTTTGCCCAGGTCTTCACGTCATCCGGCGTGATGACCACGTTCTTGCGGCCGGCGCCATTCTCGAACCGGCGGTAGAAGCCTGCTGCCAGGTAGGTGGAGATCTGGGTCATGGGGATCTCGGCATTGGAAGCGCCCAGGATATGGTAGCTCAGGTTTGCACCGTATTCACGCTTCAGGCCCCTCACGCCTTGGGTCACGTTGGACAGGTGTCCCTTCATGGTCAGGCCCTGAGAATCAATCTTATCTCCCGCCAGATTGACCTTGGCCAGGTAAGCCATGACATAATCAGCCGACACATTGATGCAATAGCCAAAGCCGTTCGGGATCAGCGTCCCATCCGCCTTCTGGGCAGAGAGCAGATGACACATATCCACCGGCGGTTTCTGCGTCCGGATGGAGAAGGAGCCGTAATTCTGGCAGAACCAGTCCTGCTCATCCTGCAGGTTCATCAGGTAGTCCAGTTCCTTCATGGCAGCATAGCCATTGGAGTTGTTATAAGCCACAGAAGCCGGCATTGTAGCAACTTCCGGCTTACTGGTCACAACATCCGGCAGAAAGAAGAAGCCCATGATGTTGCCTTTGCCGTCCAGACCCTTGTTTTCCAGTGCCTTGCGGACGATGTAGCAGGTGTCGAGGAAGCAGCCGCTGCCGGTACCGCCGGAGATGCCCGCAAACACGTACACATCAATGGAAGGGTCCGTACCCATCAATGCAGCCGTACACTTCTGCTCGATCACATTCATGAGTTCCGGAGCCTTGCTCAGCAACAGGAAACGGCCCACCTGACGCACACCGCCTGCGCCATCAGGACTGAGCATCTGGTCGATTTTATCCGCCTCCATCCAGCTCATCACCGGGTTCTGGGTAATGATAGTCTTGGGCTTCTGCGAAAGAACTGCAGCAAGATTTTTCATCGTAACGGGGAAAAACTCGTCACTGGTCAGCTTTGCCGCGCCCTTGAGTTTATCAATATCCGTTCTGTCCGAATCGATGGCCAGGAACTGGATGTGCTGATAGTGGGGGATGGGGCTGTCCGGGTCGTCCGGCTCCAGCTGCTGGAACACCTTACGCTTGAGTTGTGCCAGCGCCGCAACGCCGGTGCCGCCGATGCCGATGCAGAGCGCCGCACCGCCAAACTGCTCCGATTTCTGGGTGGTACTGATAATACCACCGCCGTTGTTCAGAAGAAGCGAATCATACATAATCAAGGTCCTCCTCTTTAATAGTCCTCATGGCTCACATTTTATCACTTTTGTGTCCTAAACGCCATATCTTTTGGCAAAATCCTGCAAGATTTTACCAGCTAACTTTTTTCTGCGCACGGTGGGGCCATTTTATGCCGATCAGGCGCCTGAGGTGCACAGGTCATTCCGCTTCCAGCGTGTCCAACCGTTCCAGTGCGGCCTCGACCTCCTGATACTTCCGGACCTCCTCCGCAACTTTGGCCTGCAGCACCGGGTAGTGCAGGAAGTAATCCCGGCGCACACGCTCCATCACTGCCGGGTCGTGCAGCGCCGTGTTGCCGTCATTTTTCAGATCAATGCACTCTGCATCCTCTGCCCTGTCATAGCGGTGCTCCAGCCAGTAGTTCAGACGATTGCGCTCTTCGCTCAGCTTCTTCTGGTTCAGGACCGAGCCCTCTGCCAGGAAGTCTGCCAACTTGTATTCCGGGATCTCGATGGGCTTGCTCAGCTGCAGCCGGTAGATCGTGTCTATATGTACCTTGTTGGGGCCCTCCAGAAGGATCGTGCCGCACTGCTTACCCTCTTCATAGAGCTTCAGCTGTGCTTCGGTGGCTTCCTTCGGGAAGAGATCCGGCTCGAAGGAATACGGCAGCGGCGTGGGCAGATAGGTGCGCCAGTCAATGTTCGGGTTATCACCAGTCAGGCGATCAGTCTTGGCATACAGATGGCTGCCAGCACCTGCCGGCTGGTCAGCTGCTTCATCATAATACTTTTTCAGTAGAGTTGCGCCCTGGTATGCATACAGAGGCACACCGCTGATTAGGCGCCATGCCGTGATACGGTCTTTCAGGCCGGTCTCACGGACAACACAGCCGGTCGGCGAAGCATGTGCATATTCCTTGGCAGCCGTACAGACAGCTGCTGCATTGGCCGGTACCGACAGCGAGCTGCTCTGGAAGGTAACACTCGGGTCGGTGACCGCATATTTCGGGTCACACCAGAACATGGGCGTTGCATCGTTATAGACCTTGGTAATGATTTCCTTCTGAATGATCTCGCCCAGCTTCTGCAGATTGCCATCTGCCTGCGGATATTTCAGGAACAGATAATCCTGCAGGCCCTTGCTGATCTCTGCATGGAACACCTGCTCCATGTATCTATTGATGAGCCGACCGATCTTGTTCTCATCGTTCTGGAGCCACTCATCCGGGCAGGCCAGGAATTCCTGCATAAAGTCGCATACCAGCTGCTTGGGGGTCAGGGCATCGATCACCTTGTCCAGGTTTTTCTTAACGTCCTCCAGCTCCAGGATGCGCCAGGTATATGCAGTCTGGCTCTTGGCTGCGCTGCTGTTCAGCCACACGATATTTTCCTTGAAAGTCGCATCCAGCTCGTCCATCACTGTGATCAACGGGGTAAAGAATTTCTTTCCCAGATCCGCCAGGTCATCTGCAAGCTTCCCTGCCATCTTTGCAGTTTCCAGTACCATGTTCTGTTGGTTCTTGGCCGTATACCAGCTCTCCTCCAGATACTTGTAGACCGCATAGCGTCTGCTAATGTTGAACGCATTTGCAGTCGACAGCTCTGCGCTGGCCTGCGCCTTTGCCTCTGCCACCGAGTACAGTCTGCGGCTCAAAGATTCCGCCTCTTCCAGTGCCTGCACACGGACGCCCAGTGCCCAGGCACGCAGATCGTCGGTCTCACTGTGCAGCAGCCGGGCTGCATAGTAGGGGCCATAGTTGGGATCCTGTGCCAGCATGCACAGCTCAATGAACACCTTGCCCAGCAGGGAGCCATCGCTGACCTTGGATACCTGGTTGCTCGTCAGTTCTCCGTTGAGTGCCTCACGGTTTTTGGTATACTTACCACTGCACTGGTCCAGCCAGGCATTGCCGTTCGTCCACCAGGGGTCCGGGGACTTATTAGCCGGCACCGGGCAGGTAGCCTTCATCACGTTCTTGTCCACATCCGGCAGATTGAGCGGTTCGCAACCTTCCATCATGCGGGCTTCCAGCGCTTCCGCCGTCAGGCCCCACTTGTTTGCCCAGGTCTTCACGTCATCCGGCGTGATGACCACGTTCTTGCGGCCGACACCCTTCTCAAACCGGCGGTAGAAGCCTGCCGCCAGGTAGGTGGAGATCTGGGTCATGGGGATCTCAGCGTTGGAAGCGCCCAGAATATGGTAGCACTGGTTTGCACCATACATACGCTGCAGACCCCACATACCATGGATCCCGTGGAACAGCTGATTCTGCATATCGCCCCCAGCCAGATAAGCCATGACATAATCGGCCGACACATTGATGCAGTAGCCAAAACCGTTCGGGATCATAGCGCCTGTTGCCTTCTGGGCAGAGAGCAGGTGGCACATATCCACCGGCGGTTCCTGCGTCCGGATGGAGAAGTTGCCGTAATTCTGGCAGAACCAGTCCTGTGCATCCTGCAGGTTCATCAGGTAGTCCAGCTCTTTCATGGCAGCATAGCCATTGGAGTTGTTATAAGCCACAGAAGCCGGCATTGCAGCAACTTCCGGCTTACTGGTCACAACATCCGGCAGGAAGAAAAAGCCACTGAGAGCGCTGTTGTGTGTCAGGCCGAGCTCTGCCAGCACCTCCCGGATGATATAGCAGGTATCAATGAAGCAGCCGCCGCCCGTTCCACCGGAAAGGCCCGCAAACACGTACACATCAATGGAAGGGTCTGTGCCCATCAGCGCAGTCGTGCACTTCTGCTCGATCCGGGTTTTGAGGGCAGCCGCCTTGCTCAGCAGCAGGAAACGGCCCACCTGACGCACACCGCCTGCGCCCTGGGGGCTGAGCCGCTGCGTGATTTTGTCGGCCTCCATCCAGCTCATCACCGGATTGTTGAGGATCGAGCTTTTGCCCTTCAGGATAGCCGGCAGCTCCGGCATGGAGATGGAGAAATACTCATCATCGGTCAGACGAGCCGCACCCTTGAGTCCGCTCACTGTGGTTTTTTCCGAATCGATGGCCAGGAACTGGATGTGCTGATAGTGGGGGATGGGGCTGTCCGGGTCGTCCGGCTCCAGCTGCCGGAACACCTTGCGCTTGAGTTGTGCCAGCGCCGCAATGCCGACGCCGCCGATGCCGATGCAGAGCGATGCCCTGCCGGACTGCTCCGATTTCTGGGTGGTACTGATAATACCACCGCCGTTGTTCAATGAAAGTGAATCATAGATCATAATCAGGTTCCTCCTTGTTATAAGTTCCCCATTGCTCACACTTTACCATATTTTCGCCCAGAATGCTACATATTGCACTAATTTTTTCTCAAATCAGCCGCAAATTTTGCGCACCCGGAGATTTGTATGGGCTTTCAGGATCTACTGCGGGTACACATTGCCCTGTGCGTCGGTCATCGTGAGGACCCACTGGCCGTTCTTTGCAATGTACAGCGGTGTATCCGGCGGCAGCTGGACCCACTGGTTCGTGGTACGGTTAAAGGCATAGTTTTTGTAATTGCTGTACAGCTCCAGTTGCTGGTTGTTGCAATACAGGTAAGCTGCAAACCGCAGCTGAGTCTGTGCATATGCCACAGACGCTTTTGCGTTCCGCCAGACCTTGAGCGCAAAGTTGTCTTTGTATCTCTTGATCTGGCGCAGCAGACCGTCATAGAAACGGGTCAGGTCCTGCCGTTCCTTCGGCTCCAGCTCCCGGATGCACTCGAAAAGCTCGTCCAACCTTTCGCCGCTGTAAATCTTTTCCAGTTCCCGTGCGATCAGGGCATCGGCTTCTTCCTTGCTGCGCTGGCGGAAGGACTCCACCTTTTCTTCCATCTCATGGCGGGGGTCCTCCTCCGGGTTCAGAGCACGGTAGTTTTCAAAGCCCTGATACAAAGGGTACTGCTCTGCAAAGACATATTTCTTGGGCTGCGCGGTATCGCTGAAGACTTCGACCTGCACCATCTCCCGTTTATCCTTGTAGATATACTGGATCTTGGCGATCTTCTTGTTCTCGTCCGGGTCAAATACGCTGTGCTTGTTGGTATTGAGCACCTCGAACACGTTGCTGAACAGGCCATCACAATAAGAGCTCAGGTCTGCCTCATAGTGGTTGTGCTCCGCTTCCAGCTCATCCAGACGTGCCAGAGCTTCCTTGACTGCCTGATAGGTCTTGACCTCCTCCGCAACTTTGGCCTGCAGCACCGGTGCCTGCAGGAAGTAATCCCGGCGCACGCGCTCCATCACTTCCTGGTCGTGCAACGCCCCGTCATTTTTCAGCTCGAAATATTCAGCGCCCTCCGCCTTTTCATAGCGGTGTTCCAGCCAGTGGTGCAGGCGTTCCCGCTCTTCGCTCAGCTTCTTCTTGTTCAGGACCGAGCCCTCTGTCAGGAAGTCTTCCAG
Organism: uncultured Faecalibacterium sp.; assembly: GCA_902463905.1. Lineage (GTDB taxonomy): Bacteria > Bacillota > Clostridia > Oscillospirales > Ruminococcaceae > Faecalibacterium. The sequence continues at coordinate 26,367 of CABQHF010000001.1, forward strand.
TTTGTACTCCGGGACCTCAATAGGCTTGCTCAGCTGCAGCTGATAGATCGTATTCGGATGCGTCTCGTTGGGTCCTTCCAGGAAGATAGCCCTACACTGCTTACCCTCTTCATAGAGCTTCAGCTGTGCTTCGGTGGTCCTCTTCTCGAACAAGTCCGGCTTGAAGGAATACGGCAGTGGCACGGGCAGCCAAGTCTTCCAGTCCACATCCGAGGTGCCCTCCGTCACGCGGCCCGTTCTGGAATACAGATGCATGCTATCTCTGAATTCAATCGTTTCGTCGTAATATTCTTTCATCCCGGCAATTCCCGCGTAAGCAAACAGCGGCACACCGCTGATCAGGCGCAGTGCCGTGATACGGTCTTTCAGGCCGGTCTCACGGACAACACAGCCGGTCGGCGAAGCATGTGCATATTCCTTGGCAGCCGTACAGACAGCTGCTGCATTGGCCGGTACCGACAGCGAGCTGCTCTGGAAGGTAACACTCGGGTCGGTGACCGCATATTTCGGGTCACACCAGAACATGGGCGTTGCATCGTTATAGACCTTGGTAATGATTTCCTTCTGAATGATCTCGCCCAGCTTCTGCAGATTGCCATCTGCCTGCGGATATTTCAGGAACAGATAATCCTGCAGGCCCTTGCTGATCTCTGCATGGAACACCTGCTCCATGTATCTATTGATGAGCCGACCGATCTTGTTCTCATCGTTCTGGAGCCACTCATCCGGGCAGGCCAGGAATTCCTGCATAAAGTCGCATACCAGCTGCTTGGGGGTCAGGGCATCGATCACCTTGTCCAGGTTTTTCTTAACGTCCTCCAGCTCCAGGATGCGCCAGGTATATGCGGCCTGGCTTTTAGCCTCCTTGCTGCTCAGCCATTCAGCGTCAGCCTTGAGGGTGTCGTCCAGATCATCCAGCACCTTGATCAGCGGGGTGAAGAACTTCTTTTCCAGATCCGCCAGGTCATCTGCAAACTTCTCGGCCATCCTTGCAGTTTCCAGTACCATGTTCTGTTGGTTCTTGGCAAGATACCAGTCCTGCTCCAACTGCTTATAGTTCATATAGCGCTTGTTGATATTGATGAAATTTGCAGTTGCAAGCTCCGCACTGGCCTGCGCCTTTGCCTCTGCCACCGAGTACAGTCTGCGGCTCAAAGATTCCGCCTCTTCCAGTGCCTGCACACGGACGCCCAGTGCCCAGGCACGCAGATCGTCGGTCTCACTGTGCAGCAGCCGGGCTGCATAGTAGGGGCCATAGTTGGGATCCTGTGCCAGCATGCACAGCTCAATGAACACCTTGCCCAGCAGGGAGCCATCGCTGACCTTGGATACCTGGTTGCTCGTCAGTTCTCCGTTGAGTGCCTCACGGTTTTTGGTATACTTACCACTGCACTGGTCCAGCCAGGCATTGCCGTTCGTCCACCAGGGGTCCGGGGACTTATTAGCCGGCACCGGGCAGGTAGCCTTCATCACGTTCTTGTCCACATCCGGCAGATTGAGCGGTTCGCAGCCTTCCATCATGCGGGCTTCCAGCGCTTCCGCCGTCAGGCCCCACTTGCCTGCCCAGGTTGCCACATCATCCGGCGTGATGACCACGTTCTTACGGCCGGCACCATTCTCAAACCGGCGGTAGAAACCTGCTGCCAGGTAGGTGGAGATCTGGGTGAGGGGTACTTCCGCGCTGGCAATGCCCAGAATATGGTAGCTCAGGTTTGCACCATACTCACGCTTCAGGCCCTGCACACCACGGGTCACGACGGACAGGTGTTCCTGCATAGTCAGGACATGATCCCTGTTATCGATCCCGGCCAGACAGGTCAGGACATCATCGGCTGCCGCATTGACACAGTAGCCAAAGCCGTTCGGGATCAGTGTTCCATCCGCCTTCTGGGCGGAGAGCAGATGGCACACGTACACCGGCGGTTTCTGGGTCCGGATGGAAAAAGAGCCGTAATCCTGGCTGAACCAGTCCTGTGCATCCTGCAGATTCATCAGGTAATCCAGTTCCTTGAGGGCGGCATAACCGTTTTCGTTGTTATACTGCACCGCACCAATACTATAGGCCACTTCCGGCCTGCTGCACATAACATCCGGCAAAAAGAAGTAGCCCATGATGTTGTTCCTGCCTTCCAGACCCAGATCCTTCAGCACCTCCCGGATGATATAGCAGGTATCAATGAAGCAGCCGCCGCCCGTTCCACCGGAAAGGCCCGCAAACACGTACACATCAATGGAAGGGTCTGTGCCCATCAGCGCAGTCGTGCACTTCTGCTCGATCCGGGTTTTGAGGGCAGCCGCCTTGCTCAGCAGCAGGAAACGGCCCACCTGACGCACACCGCCTGCGCCCTGGGGGCTGAGCCGCTGCGTGATTTTGTCGGCCTCCATCCAGCTCATCACCGGATTGTTGAGGATCGAGCTTTTGCCCTTCAGGATAGCCGGCAGCTCCGGCATGGAGATGGAGAAATACTCATCATCGGTCAGACGAGCCGCACCCTTGAGTCCGCTCACTGTGGTTTTTTCCGAATCGATGGCCAGGAACTGGATGTGCTGATAGTGGGGGATGGGGCTGTCCGGGTCGTCCGGCTCCAGCTGCCGGAACACCTTGCGCTTGAGTTGTGCCAGCGCCGCAATGCCGACGCCGCCGATGCCGATGCAGAGCGATGCCCTGCCGGACTGCTCCGATTGCTGGATGGCACTAATGATACCCCCGCCCTTGTTCAATGAAAGTGAATCATAGATCATAATCAGGTTCCTCCTTTTTTACATTTCAGGGGTCTGTTCCGGCTGCGGAGGCATAGGAGGCACCGGAGGAAGCACAGGAGTGCCAAAAGGCGGCACGGCGCTCTCGGTGTAATCGCTCCATTCGCTGGGGTGGAACTCACTCTTGAATTTTTCAATGCAGTAGGCCACACCTGCGTAAAAATGTGCAATCTCAGCCGCCTTGTCCGGGAACACGAATCCAGCCTGCCTTACAATTTCATCGCACCTGTCCGGCGTGTATATTGCCTCCAACCGCTTGCCAAAACGCATATCCCTCACCGTTTTTGCGCGGCTCAGGAACCGTTTCACCCTGTCGTTCAGATCAGCACGCACCGGGGAGCTGCTCTCCAGTACAACGTACTTCAAAAATGCCTGGTACAACGGGAAGCTCTCCGCAAAGGGATAGATCTCAGGCTGTGCGCTGTCGCTGAAGATCTCCACCAGGTTCACTTCCCGGTGCATTTCACTCACATACTGCACTCTGGCGATTTTTTTGCTCTCTCCCTGCACAAATACGTTTCCGCCGCTGAAGTTGACCAGCTGATACAGGCCTGCAAACAAACCGTTGCAGAAGTATTTCAGATCTGCCACATATTTTTCGAGTTCCGGTTCCAGTGTGTCGATCGCCTGCAGCGCAGCCTGAACCTGCCGGGTCTTTTCCACTTCTGCCGCAACTTTTTCCTGCAGGCGCGGCTTATGCAGGAAGTGATCCTGCCGCACCTGCTCCGAGAGATCCTCCTGATCTGCAACATAGCCGTCATTCCGCAGCCAGATATGCTCCGCACCGTTTTCTTTGTCACGGCCATGCTCCAGCCAATCATGCAGCCGGGCACGCTCTTCCTCGATCTTTCTGCGGTTCAGCGTTACCGCATCTGCAATAAAGTTTTCTATCCGGCATTCCGGGATCTCAACGGGCGCGCTCAGGCGCAGAGAAAATCCTCTGCTGGGATTCGCTTTAGCCTCCGGCTCCAGGAAAAGTGCGCCGCACTCCCTGCCCTGCTGATACAGCTGCAGCCGTGCCCTGGTATCTTCCTCCGGGAAAAGCTCCGGCTGAAAAGAATAGGTCAGGGGCTCCGGCAGATAGGTGCGCCAATCAACATCCGGCTGATTTCCCGCTCCACGGCTGGTCCGGGCATAAAGGTGGATGCCAACGTCCTTTCCGTTGGCAGCTGCCACATCGTAACATTCTTTAATCTGCGGCATCCCCCGGTAAGCATACAGCGGCACACCGGCGGCATAGTGCTGCACAATGATCTGGTAATTCAGGCTATTTTCATACGCCTTGCGGGCATGATACTCCTCCGGCACATGTGATTTGACATAGTCGCTAGCGGCCGAATGAATCGCCGCAGAATCGGACGGTACCCACAATGCGCCGGTGTGGACAGCATTCCACGGAGATTCCATGTCATAGCGCGGGTCACACCAGAACATGGGCTTTGCATCATCATAGGCCCTGGCAAGGATCTCTTTCTGAATAATTCCAGCAAGCGCCCACACATTGCCGCCCGCCTGCGGATACTTGAGGAACAGATAATCCTGCAGACCCTTGTCGACATCTGCCCGGAACACGCTCTCCATGTATTTGCTGATGAACTTTCCGACCCTGTTATCGTCGTTTTCGAGCCACTCCTCCGGCGCACTCAGTACCTCTCCCACAAAATCGGTTACCAGCTGCCTGGTCGTTACAGCTTCGATCACCTTGTCCAGGTGTTTCTTTACGTCCTCCAGCTCCAGGATGTGCCAGGTCCCGGCCCGGGTGATCTTTGCAGCGCCGCTGCGTAGCCATTCTTCATCGGCCCGGAAGGTCTCATCCAGCGCATCCAGCATGGTGATCAGCGGGGTAAAGAATTTCTTGTCCAGTTCCTGCAGATCCTCCGCAAACTTTCCGGCCGTTTTTGCTGTTTCCATCCACAGATTGTAGTGATTCCGGGCTTCATAACAGTCCTGCGTCCGCTGCTTGAAAGCTTCATAGCGGCTCTGAACATTAAACCGGTTTGCGCAGGCCAGCTTCTCGCTGGCCTGCGCCCTGACCGCGTCAAGCCTTTCCAGTTGGGGATACAGGCACGCCGCCTCTCTCATTGCCTGACCCCGGAGATCTTTTGCACAGGATTGCAGCCCCTCTTTCAGTAGGCATGCTGCATGGTACGGGCCATAGTCGGGGTCCTGTGCCAGTGCACACAGTTCCCGGAACACTTTTCCGATCAAAGAGGCATCACTGTTCCGGGATGCCAGGTTGCTCGTCAAGGCACCGTTGAGGGTCTCACGGTTCCACACATATTTTCCGCTGCACTCGTCCAGCCAGGCATTGCCGGCTGTCCACCAGGGCTCTGGAGTTTTATCAGACGGAACCGGGCACATGGTTTTCATTACGTTCTTGTCCACATCCGGCAGTGCCAGCTCCGGGCAGCCTTCCGCCAGAGATTTTTTCAGCTCTTCCGCCTTCAGACCCCAACTGTCTGCCAGAGCAGCCACTTCGTCCGGCGTAATGGACACATTCTGGTGGCCCGTACCTTCTTCAAACCGGCGGTAGAATCCTGCTGCCAGATAGGTTTCGATCTGGACCACAGGGACCTCTGCACAGGATGCTCCCAGAGCATGGTAATGCCGGATCGCACCGAAGAAATTACGCAGCCGTTCTGAGCGGCTTTTCACAGGAGACAGATGGCCCATCATTCGCAGGCCACGGGTTCCATCCCAATCCGGTTTCTCACCTCTGGCCATGCGGGTCACAATGGCATATACCGCTGCATGGATGCTGCGTTCCAGACCATCTGCAAGCAGGGAGCCATCTGCCTTCCGGGCCGAGAGCAGGCAACACTGGTTCACAGGGGGATCCTGCGTTTTTACGGAGAATGTACCGTAATTCTGGCAGAACCAGTCCTGCTCCTCCCACAGACCCATCAGATAATCCAGTTCCTTGAGGGCAGCATATCCGTTGGCAAAACAGTGCTCCACCACGGCCGGAACCGCGGCAACCGCCGGGTTTGCAGTAGCCACGTCCGGCAGGAAGAACAGGCCGTCGATCTCACTCTTAAGTCCAAGCTCTTTCATGACATCCCGGATAATATAGCAGACATCCAGGAAGCAGCCGCCGCCCGTGCCACCGGAAAGGCTGGTGAGCACAAAAGCATTGAGGAACGGGGGCATTCCCTGCAATGCAACCGTGCATTGCCGTTTGATCTGTTCCCTGAGGGCATCTGCCTTGCTCAGCAGCAAAAAGCGCCCCACCTGACGCACCCCGCCTGTACCCTGGACTATGGACATCTGTCGGATCTTATCCACTTCCATCCAGGCCATCACAGGGTCATTCTCAATGCTGTTTTTCTTCAGTGCAACCGCAAGATCCGGCATGGCGATGGAAAAACGCTCTTCCATGCGCAGGTCTGCTGCGTTCTGCGCACCGCGCTCTTCCGGTTCTTCTGCATCAATGGCCAGGAACTGGATGTGCTGGTACTGGGGGATGGGGCTGTCCGGATCGTCCGGCTTCAACTGCCGGAACACTTCCCGTTTGAGCTGCGCCAGCGCCGCAATGCCGGTGCCGCCAATACCGATGCAGAGCGATGCTCCCTTCCTCTGCTCCATCTTGTTCAGGACAGAGCTGATACCGCCATCATTTTCCAGTGAAAGTGAATCATACCGCATTTTTGTTCTTTCCTTTCAAGTCTTACGGCAAAACAGGATATTTCGTTTGCACTGATTTCCCGTCTTGCAATAATTTCTCCTGAAGCCAAAAAAGCCCGACCAATTTGTACAATCAGTCGGGCTTCATCACCTCACATCATTTTTACAGCATCGGAGGCATTGCCGGTGCGCCTGCCGGGGCACCCATCGGAGCACCAGGGGCCGGAGCTGCAGGAGCTGCCATGCCAGGTGCGCCTGCCGGGACACCCATCGGGGCACCAAGGGCCGGAGCTGCAGGAGCTGCCATGCCAGGTGCGCCTGCCGGGGCACCCATCGGAGCACCGGGGGCCGGAGCTGCAGGAGCTGCCATGCCAGGTGCGCCTGCCGGGGCACCCATCGGAGCACCGGGGGCCGGAGCTGCAGGAGCTGCCATGCCAGGTGCGCCTGCCGGGGCACCCATCGGAGCACCGGGGGCCGGAGCTGCAGGAGCTGCCATGCCAGGTGCGCCTGCCGGGGCACCCATCGGAGCACCGGGGGCCGGAGCTACGGGAGCTGCCATGCCGAGTGCCGGGGCTGCGGGAGCAGAACCTTCATCCTGAAGCGTTACCCACTGGGTTCCATTCCAGCCGCGGGTCATGTCACCGCCAACGATCCAATACAGTTCCCCCGTAGCAGCAATGCCAAGTTCCATACCGGGCTTTGCGGGAATTGCCTTGATGTTCATAGATAGTCCTCCTTACATGCAATACACATCTTTGCAGATGTACCAGCGATCAATAATAGTTCTTGATGAAGATCCGGATGCCCTGGGTCTGCTGCTCATCTGCGTAGATGACCGTCTGGCCAGGCATCAGGCTGTACGACTTCTTGTAGGCCATATGGTTCACATAGAAGGTGCCCGGCGCACGGAACTCCAGCCGTCCGCCCATGCAGGATGCAAAGCAACACTTCTTTGTGTCAAAGCCGCATGCGCCCACCTGGAACTGGTTCAGCTTGACCTTGCCGCGGAAGGACGCACGCTTCAGCGTTGCAGAGCCCGGCATCATGTTGGAAACACTCACCTCGCCCCGGAACAGCGGTCGGGCTGCACGCCAGGTCAGGATGCCCAGGATCACGGCAACCAGAATACCCACCAGAATCAGGATAAAGATGAGGGTCGTCAGGTTCGTGACCTTGAAGCGGATGATCAGATCCTTGTAGGCACCCTGCGAGTCGACCGCACGCACCACAAGATCGCCGCTGCGGCTCTTTGCCGTGTTGACCGTAAGGACACTGCCGTCCAGGTTCACCGTATCATTGACGAGCTGCGAGGAAACCACCTGATAATCCAGCTGGCTGTCTTGTCCATCCGCAAACAAGTTGGACAGGTCTTCCTTGTATTTACGGCCGGTGATCGGCGTAACGATCTTTTTCACGATCTTCACGCCATCCTTGATCTTGTTCTTGTCGGCATTTGCAAAATCCGGCGAGGTGTTGTTCCAGCTGATATTCACAGCGTTGGATTCGATCTGCACGCCATCGTGCACCAGCTCACCCACAAAGGAGTAGCTGCCACCTTCCAGGTCCGAGATATCGCAGGTGAATTTGCTACCGTCTGCCTTCATCGGCATGGTCTTGACCGTCTTACCGCTGGAAAGATCCGTAACGGTGAGCGTAGCCTTATAATCGCTGGTCACGGAGCTGTCCTGCACGGCCACGCCGTCCTTGTACATTTCAAGGTTCAGCGTTGCGGTAGAGCCTTCGCCGTAGCTGTCCTGGCCATCCGCCGTGCTCAGGACTGCAGTGGTGTCCACATTGTACAGGACGTTCAGGATCACGCTGCTGCCGGGGTTGCCCTGAATCGAGAAATCCCACTGGCCCTCTTCCGGCTCCACGATCTTGACGACCTTGTAATCACCGGCCGTGATGGTATTTTTATCCAGATCGCTGGAAGAATAGCTCTTGCTGGGCGACTTTGCGCTCACGCTCAGGTCATCGACATCCTTGCCGTTGAGGATGACGTTGATCTCCTCTGCGCCATAGGAGGGCACCGTCGTCTTCAGGTTCAGCACGCCGTCCTCCGGGAACACTTCGTTTTCCGCCTGGGTGCTGGAGGTATTGAAGATCATCCGGTAGAACTGCTCAAATGCATCGGAAAGCTCGTCCGCATTGTTGATGGTCACATAGCTGCCGCTGGTACGCTCTGCGATCTCGGCCACTTCCGCCGGGTCTGCCACCGAAGAGGCTGCCAAGCAGATGCCATAGATCGGGATCTGTGCGGCCTGCGCACGGGTAATGGCCTCGTCCTTGTTGGCCAGGGACTGCTCATAAGCCTTTTCGTCGCCGCCCAGGTCCGTGCGGCCATCGCTGAACAGGATAATAGCCGAACGGTTATCGTTGGTCTGCTGCTCTGCCTCCAGCTGTTCCACAGCCGTCAGCAGTGCCGAACCGATATCCGTATCACCGCCGGTACCGGCATCCCGGATCTGCTTTGCGACGGACATCTTTTCATCCTTGCCGTTCACGCTGTTGATACCGGTGTTCAGGATGTACTGCTGCGAGTTATCATCAAAAACCACCGCGCCGACGTTGTTGCCCTGGTTGGTCAGCAGCGCCATGAACAGCTCGATGGCATCATAGCGCAAGCCGTCCTTGTCGGTGCCGCTGCTCTTGGACACCAGCGAGCCGCTGCCGTCGATGACCAGCATCACGTTGAAGCGGTTGGACGGCTGAATCACCATCTGCTCTTCTGCCATTGCAGAGCACACAAAGCAGACGCTCAGCATCACCGCCAGCATCAGCGCAGCCACCCGTCGCATCAGGGGCCTTACAGTTGTTTGTACACGTCCTTTTGTCATTGTTGTTTCCTCCAGGATACAGCGGCAGAACACATCTTGCCGCTGCATAATTATCCACCAGACATTTCAGGTAGTCCGTTTGCTTTGCCCGATCCTGCCCAGACTGACGCAAAAACAGGATCCGACTTTGCAACTATATTTATATGGTACACCATCCCTTGCTGAGGGTCAAGAGTATTTTCTGGCCAGATTTTCCAATTTAGACAGTTTCAATAAAAACTTTTCTCCCTTTTTGTCTAAGAATTCGTGTTGCAAACACCTTCAAATATAGTATACTAGAATCATCTTCAGATGTTCCCGCATTTGTCTTTTGGAGTAGGCAGTGCGGGAGCCGAATCATGTGTGTGCAGTATTGTTAGGAGGAATCGCAAATGTTCAGAGCAACCAATGAGATCTGCAGAGCTTTTGATGCAAAGGGCATCAAGTACACCACGGACGAGAGCGAAAAGAACAGCCGCGTCATTTCCCAGTGGGGCGTCAAGAACGGCACTGACTACCGCATCCAGTACATTTCCAACGATGATGATTCCGATGTGTCCATCCGTGTTTTCACGCTTCTCCACATCGAGGACGACAAGATTGCGCCGATCGTTGTTGCGCTGAACAAGCTCAACTGCACCTACCGCTATGTCAAGTTCGTCCTGGACGATGACTGCGACGTCAACGTGGAGTTCGATCTGCCGCTCCACACGGACAACATCGGTGAAATCTGTGTTGAGATGACCAGCCGTTTCGTCAACATCATCGATGACGCCTACCCCGTCCTGATGAAGGCCCTGTGGTCCTGATCCTTTTCCTTGTTTCTGCTACGGAACAGCGTTTATAACGACTCTATAAACTGCACCCCATTTGTTGGACAGCAAGAACACCGTCTGACAGATGGGGTGCAGTTCTTAAAATAGCATAAACCAACGAGGAGGATATGCCATCCATGATCTGCCCCGAATGCAAACATCCCTTACCAGACAATGCCATCATCTGCCCGTACTGCGGGCTTCGCCTGAACCAGAAAGGACCTGTCAAAGGTCCCGACCGTCCGCCCGTACCCGGCCTGGAGGATCCTGAGCCGCGGCCGGACAAGCCCAGAAAGAAAATCCCACTTCCGCTTATCCTGGTGGCAGCCGTCGTGCTGATTGGGCTGAGTATCCTGGGCAATGGCCTGCGCGGCTCCTCCGGCAAGGGCTCCGCCGCCTCCGCTTCTGTCCCTGTGGCATCCAGCATCGTGCAGGCTTCTTCTGCTTCTGTACAGGACACCGCAGGAGAGGTGCTCCCCGCCGGGTCTGCCGCTGCCGCAGGATCGGAAACCGCAAGCAGTGCCTCCGAGGAAGCACTTGATCCCAATGGGTGCTACCAGCAGATTTTTGTGGAAGCCTCCGGCAGTTCTGCCGAGCTGAGCCTGATGACCTACCGGAACGGTGCCTGGGTCGAAGAGCTGAGCACCACCGCCGCCATCGGCTCCAACGGCATCACCTACAACAAAACGGAAGGTGACCATGCCACGCCGGCCGGCACCTTCCCCCTCGGCTTTGTATTTTCCACTTACGATCAGGACACCCGGATGCCTTTTGTACAGATTCACGAGGACAGCGTGTGGGTGTGCGAACCGGACTCCAGCTTTTACAACACGCTGCAGTCCCAGAACGACCCGTCGCGTGACTGGCCGGATGACAAAAGCAGCTTTGAGAAAATGTATGTGAAGTTCTCCAAAAAGTCCTCGACTGCCTGCATTTACTTCGAGTTCAACGGCGATGGCCTGACCCAGTACAGTGCCGGAAACTACAACGGCGGCTCTGCCCTGTTCCTGGACGGCGTGGGCGCCAACGGCAACATGAATTCTGGTTACGGCGACATCAAAATCTCCGCAAGCGACATGAAGCAGCTGCTCAAACTGCTGGACCCCGCCCTGAACCCGACGATCACCATCGAATAAACCCGCCCTGACAAAAAAGCAGCGGCAGCTTTCCATTTCCGGGAAGCTGCCGCTGCTTTTTTATTCGTTACATGGCGATCCAGCCCAGGGCGTTGGCCACAGAGCTTACCAGGATGATGGCTGCAAAAACAGGGCACAGCCACCGGATCATGAACCGGAAGATCTTCCGGCGGCGGAAGGGCTTGCCGTCCTGCATGACCTCCTGCTCGATCTTGTCCACACCGATCACGCGGGACACCAGCAGGCAGGTGGCAATGGCCGCAATGGGCATCATCACAGAGTTTGTGAGGAAATCAAAGAAATCGAGGAACTGCATGCCGAACACTGTCACCCCGGCCAGAGGGCCGTAGCCCAGCGCCGACAGGCTGCCCAGCGCCAGCATGATGGCACCGATGAGCAGGGTGCTTTTCTTGCGATCCCAGCCAAGCTCATCCTCGAAGGTGGAAACTGCGCTCTCGGTGAGGGCGATGGAACTTGTCACAGCGGCAAACAGCACCAGCGTGAAGAACAGGATGCCCACCACGGTGCCCAGGCCCATGCTCTCAAAGACCTTGGGGATGGTGATGAACATCAGGGCCGGACCGGCCTGCAGGGTGTCGGGGTCGCCGCCGGAGAAGGCGAACACCGAGGGAATGATCATGAGCCCTGCCATAATAGCAATGGCGGTGTCAAAGATCTCCACGTTCTGGGTGGACTCCTCAATGGACACATCCTTTTTCATATAGGAACCAAAGGTGACCAGAATGCCCATGGCAATGGACAGCGAGTAGAACATCTGCCCCATGGCGGTGACCACCGTCATCCAGGAGAAATTGGCCACATTGGGCACCAGGAAATACTTCACACCGGCCAGTGCCCCCGGGCGAGTGACCGAGTAGCCTGCAATGACCACCGACAACACCACGAGGATGGGCATCATCACCTTGGACACCCGCTCCACGCCGTTGCGCACACCGGCAAACACGATGGACAGGGTGAACACGGTGAAAATGATAAAGCAGATCTCGGCCGAAGCACCGCTGGAAATAAAGGCGGAAAAGTAGCCGTCCTGCGCCAGTTCACTGCCGTGGCCGCTGATATAATCCGCCAGATAGCGGATGACCCAACCGCCGATGACCGAGTAATACGGCACGATCAGGACGGGGATGACAGCGTTGATCCAGCCGCCGAATTTCAGTCCTCTGCTCCGGCCAAAGGCCGCATAGGCGCCCACCGGGCTTTTCTGGGTCATGCGGCCCAGCGCCGTTTCAGCCACGATCATGGTGTAGCCAAAGGTGACGGCCAGCAGAATATAAATGAGCAGAAAAATGCCACCGCCATATTTGGCCGCCAGATACGGGAACCGCCAGATGTTGCCCAGACCCACCGAAGCGCCTGCGGCACTCAGCACAAAGCCGATCTTGCCGGAAAAGGCGCTCCGCTTGTTGTGTTGTGTTTTCATGATGATCTTCTCCTATCCTTTCATCCTTTCGGAACGTGGCCTTAGTGTAGCACGATTCATGGATAATCTCAATCATTTCTGTTGCTTTTATCAAGAAATCCGATAGATTTCAGAAATCACCCATACAACGAGAGAGGGCCTCCCTTGGTTAACGATGTATCTATGGAAGAAGGAGGATCACATGACCAGATAGCCGCCATCCACGGGGATGATGGCACCGCCCAGATAATCGCTGGCATGGGAAGCCAGGAAGATGCAGCAGCCCTTCATGTCGTCAGGGGTGCCCCAGCGGTGGGCAGGGATGCGCTGGGTCAGCTCGTTGTAACGCTGCTGGGTGAACTTGGGGTTTTTCGGGTCGGTCAGGGCAACGTTCATTTCGGTGTCCATGTAGCCCGGAGCAATGGCGTTGACGTTGATGCCGTACTGCAGCAGGTCGTTGCTGAAGGCCTTGCACAGCTGTGCCACGCCGCCCTTTGCAGCGGAGTAAGCGGGCACGGTCTTGCCGCCAAACCAGGAGCACATGGAGGCGATCATGATGATCTTGCCGTAGCCCTTGGCCTTGAAGATGTTGGAAGCAGCACGAGAAAGCCAGAACACAGAGTTCAGGTTGGTGTTGATCACATCATCCCAATCCTGGTCCGGGAACTCGTTGGAGGGGTGACGGCGCTGGATGCCGTGGGCAGGCACCAGGATGTCCAGATCGCCCAGCAGCTCCACGCACTTGTTGAATGCTTCGTTGCACTGGTCGCGGTCCGACAGGTCAGCCTTGACGCTGTAGCACACAAAGCCGCGTGCCTTGAACTCGTCGGCAACCTGATAGACCTTGTCGGAAGTGCCGATGATGGCCACTTCCGCACCGGACTCCATGAGACCTTCTGCCATGCCCTTGCCCAGGCCACGGGTGCCGCCGGTAACGATAGCTTTTTTGCCAGTGATATCAAACAGACTATTAACCATTTTTATGCCTCCCAGCAATTATGATTTATTACGGGATCTGCAGAGCACCGTCCATGCGGCGGGTCTGTGTCCAGGTCGTTACGGTATTTTCGCAGGGGTACTTCTCGGCTTCCTTCTCGATCAGGTCCACGCCAAGGCCGGGCTTGTCGTTTGCGTAAACGTAGCCGTCCTTGTACTCGGGCAGACCGGGGAACACCTCCAGCAGAGCACCATGGGGTCCCTTCAGCTTCTGGATGACGAAGTTGGGCGGCTCAATGCCGGACCACTCCTGCACGCCGAAGTTCGGGGCAGCCAGGTCGATGTGAACGTTGGCTGCATGAGCCAGCGGGGACATATCACCGGGGCCATGCCATGCGGTGCGCACGCCGAACTGCTCTGCAAAGATCTGCAGCTTGCGGGCGGGAGTGATGCCGCCCACCTGGGTGATATGCACCCGGATGTAGTCGATCAGGCGCTCGGTGATGAGGGTGCGGTACTCGTAGGGGTTATTGAACAGCTCGCCCTCTGCAATGGGGATGGAGGAAGCGTTTTTGATCTGGCGGATATACTCCACCTGCTCCAGAGAAACGGGGTCCTCCAGGAAGGTCAGGTGGTAGGGCTCCAGCTCCTTGGCCAGACGGACGGCATCGGCCGGAGCGATGCGCTCGTGCACATCGTGCACCAGGCCGATCTCATCGCCCATCCGGCTGCGGATGCCGTCAAACAGCTTTACCGTCTCCCGGATGTAGGCGTTGCCGTCCAGGTATACCCCGGGCTTTGCCCCGGCAGGGGCCCCTGCCGGAATGGTGCCGTAGTCGCCGCCGCCGTAGCCGCCGCACTGGCAGCGGATGGTCTTGACGCCGATCTCACGGTATTTTTCGATATTCTCACAGATCTCAGAGAGATCCCGGCCATCCACATGGCGGTACACCGGCACGCCCTCCCGGCACTTGCCGCCCAGCAGCTGGTACAGGGGCATATTGGCCATTTTGCCCTTGATATCCCACAGAGCCATGTCCACGCCGGAGATGGCATTGTTTTCAATGGGGCCGTTGCGCCAATAGCCGTTCTGATGCATCAGCTGCCAGATGTCGTTGATGTCCGAAACATCCCGGCCAATGAGCAGGGGCCGCAGATATTCTTCCACCACCAGCTTTACGGCCAGATGCCGATAGGCAAAGGTGCCGCAGCCCAGACCGTAAAGGCCCGGTTCGCTGGTCTCGATCTTCACCACCAGAAGGTTGATGCCTTCCGGGGCAGTGCAGATGGTCTTGATGTCTCTGATGGTTACCATGAATTACTCCTTATCGGATCAGGAAGGTGCAGAAGGTCTCGGAGAACACGCACAGGAAGAACACGGCCACATAGCCGATGAAGAAGGGGATCTCGGCCTTGGAGATCTCGCCGATCTTCAGTTCCCGCACAGAACGGGTAACCTGCACAGCGGAGAAGATGTTGACAGCCACAGGGGGCGTCATGGTGCCGATGACGTTGGAGATGCACAGGATCATACCAAAGTGGATGACATTGATGCCCATGCTCTCAGCGATGGGCCACAGAACGGGCACCAGCAGCACGGCAATGGCGGTACCTTCCATAAAGGTGCCGAAGATCAGCAGGATGATGGCCACCACCAGGCAGAACAGGGTCTTGTTCAGGTGCATGGACACCACCAGCTCCACCAGAGCAGCGGAAGCACCAGAGAAGGTGAACACCCAGGAGAAGGCGGTGGAGGCAGCGATGATGAACAGAATCATGGCTGCGCTCTTAGCGGACTTCATCAGGATGGGGATCAGGTCGGCGACCTTAATCTCCCGGTAGATGAACACGCCGGCGATGAAGGCCCAGACGCAGGCCACAGCAGCAGACTCGGTGGCGGTGAGCAGGCCGGAGTAGATGCCGCCCAGGATGATCACAGGGGTCAGCAGAGCAGGCACAGCCTCCAGGAAGATCTTGCCGATCTCGCCAACAGAGTGCTTGGTCTCGGCCTTGGGCCACTTTTCCTTGTGGGCAAAGTACAGAGCCTCCAGGATCAGCACGATCATGATCAGGATGCCGATGACCAGGCCCTGGCTGAACATATTGGTAACGGATGCACCCGTCAGGGTGCAGTACAGCACCATGATGATGGAGGGAGGGATCACCGGGCCCAGGCCGCCGGCAATGACCAGCAGACCGGCAGTGCGGTCCTCAGGGTAGCCCTGCTTGACCATATCTGCATACAGCATGGAGCCGATGGCCACCACGGTAGCAGGGGCAGAGCCACGCTCATGCCGCCACGGATATTGCCGATGAGGCAGTTTGCAAAGTTGACGATACGGCGAGAGATGCCGCCGCCTGCCATCAGGTTGCCAGCCAGGATAAAGAATGCGATGGCCATGATGGAGGTGGACTGCAGGCCGTCGAACACACGCTGTGCGATAACGGCAGGGGAAACACCCAGGTTGCCTAGGGCCACAGCGGCCAGGGAGCCAATGCCCAGGGACATGGAAATAGGCACACCAATGGCGACGCAGACTGCGAAGATCAGAAACAGGATCACGCCAGCATTCATGCTTACTTCGCCTCCTTCTTCTTGATGATGCCGTCGATGATGGCATCAATGTTGGTAATGTCGCTGAGGTCCATGTGCAGAGCCTCCCCCACCAGCATGAGGATCTGGTTCAGGACGATGAGGCCAAAGGAAATGACCAGCGAGATGTAGATAACGAACATGGGCACCTTCATGACCGGGGTGGTCTGGCCGGCACTCATCTGCTTGGCCACCAAGGCCACGCTGAAACGCAGCATGGTGCAGGAGAACACGATCAGGGCCACTTTGGCAATGTAGTTGATCACCTTGCCGACCACGGTGCCCTTGAGCTTTTCAGTCAGGGCGGTAACGCTGACCTGGGTGCCGTCCCGGAGGCCCAGCTCGGTGCCGATCAGGGCCATATAGACCATGCAGTACAGGGCCATTTCTTCGGTCCAGGGCATGGACCCTTTGATAAAGTTGCGGTTCACCACCGAGACAAAGTAGCACACGACCATGATCACAAAGGTCAGGGCCGTTGCCCACAACTCGGCCAGGGTGACACCACGAACCACTTTTTTCAGTGCTTTCATGGAAGCTCCTCCTGTGTATCAGTCAAAACCACCGGCTGAGCCGGTGGCTTGAGTAAGCCCTAGAAGGACATAATACTAGCAAAGCCCCTTAAAGGGCCACGAATGGGTCCGCCAACTGCATTCCTGTCTCGTGGCAGGCCCCTCAAGGGGCCCTTTTATTTACGCCTTAGTTTCCTTGCTACCCGTAAACGGGTCCACGAACTCCTTAAGGCTCAACTGATCGGCAATCTGGTCCTGTTGCAGTTGATTTCTAATGTACTCTTGGATTTTCTTTTTGTTCTTTCCCACCGTATCCACGAAGTATCCCCTGGCCCAGAAATGCCGATTGCCATACTTATACTTCAGATTTGCATGTCTGTCGAAAATCATGAGACTGCTCTTTCCTTTGAGATATCCCATGACGTAGGAAATGCTGTACTTCGGTGGAAAACTTATCAGCATATGGATATGGTCAGGGCAGGCCTCCGCTTCAATGATATCAATACTTTTTTGTTCGCACAACTGGCGCAGTATCTGCCCTATATCCTTTTTGATCTGACCGTAAATTACCATTCTCCGATATTTCGGTGCAAACACTACATGGTATTGACATCTCCACGTGGTATGGCTTAAACTATCTACGTCTTTGTTATCTTTCATTTCAAAGATAAACCTCCCTGTTCCTAGAATGTGGTTGGCAAACCCACACTCTATTCTACGGGGAGGTTTCTCTTTGTCTAGGGCTAAAGCCGTTTTTATTCCACCAGCAGAGCTGGTGGTTGTCGCTCGCTTAAATTATTTAATATAACACCGCTGACAGGAGATGTCAACGGTGTTAGAGCTTATTCTCTATATCTTACAAGCGATTCGTCCATTCTTTGTTCATATTTACAATATGTTTTCCTGGTGCTCCTTTTCGCTCTCGCTCATGCGCCGGACGACCTCGATGCTCTCCCGGTCCTGGGCCACGTGCTCGTACATACTGTCATAGGCCTTTTGGGGGTCGTTGGCGCAGATACCCTCGGCGATCAGGCCGTGGGTGCGGATGGTATCCTCCAGCAACTCGGGGGCCTTGAACTTGGTGAACATATCAATACTATAGGTGATCACCGGCATGATCTCGGTGATCACGCTGTTGTGGGTGCAGCGGGCGATGCAGGCGTGGAACTCCTTGTCGGCAGGGCCATGGTCCTCCCCGGTGCGGATCTTGTGCTCCACCTGCTGGCACAGCAGCCGCAGGGGCTCTTTTTCGTTTTCCTGAATGCGCTGGGCCGCCAGCTGGGCCACCCACGGCTCCAGCCGCAGGCGCAGCTCCATCAGGTCCATAGCCAGGGTGATCTTATCCTTGACATAGGCAAAGCCCAGCGGGTCCTCGATCTGGCCCGGCTTCTCCACCACATAGGTGCCCTTGCCCCGGCGAATCTCCAGGCAGTTGCGGGCCACTAAAATCTTGACCGCCTCGCGGATGGTGCCGCGGCCCACATTCAGGCGGGACGCCAGCTCAAACTCGTTGGGCAGCTTTTCCCCCGCATTGATGTTTTGGTCGATGATGACCTGATTGATCTGTTCCGCCACCTGCTCCGCCAGCGAGGATGTGCGGTTGTCCTGGATATTGCTGAATACGTTCTGTTCTTGTTTCATGGTTCTGGTTCTCCGTTCTGTGCCGCTCCCCGTTGTACGGAACATTCCCTGCAAGAAACGTCATGACGTCGGACGTCGGTTATCACGCTTCTATTATAGGGGGCTGTATCCAAAAAAACAAGCGGCATTTTGCGTTTTTGTTCTGATATATTTTTCACTTCGTCTATTTCTATTGCAGGGTGTACAAATCAAACCTGTTGTTTTTGTGCAGTTTATTTCTCTCTAGGATTTTTGTGGGTTGAAGCAGACTGTTTTGTTCGGCATTTAGGATGAAAAACTAGCGTCGTCAGCCCCCTTGACGCCGGCAATGCAAAGGGGTATACTTCGGGTCAATGAAATATTCGGCTATGACGAGAACAAGTACCCGGGGTGCAACACTCCAGAGAGCTGTCGGTAGGTGCAAGACAGCGTGGAGCCCTGTGGGAAGATCCTCTCCGAGCTTTCGGGCTGAAACAGCGTGTGTTGTGTGTAGGCCCGGACGGCAGGCTTCCGTTATCAGGAGCCGCGCATTGTTGGATGCGCACTGAGGGGTCGGCTCCATTGAACGGGTCGGCAAGTAAGAGTGGTACCGCAGAGGATTTGTACGCCTTTGTCTCTTATGAAGGGAGACAAAGGCGTTTTTTATTGCGGCACCGGGCCATTCCGGATGTTTCATGCAAAAAAACAGTCTGCAGCAAAAGAAAGGACGAATCAACATGAAAACTCTGGAAAAAGTAAGCGATTTTGTGGGCAAGTATATGGCCGCTATCGTCATCGTGGTGGCTGCCGGTGCCCTGTTCTTCCCCGGCCCGTTCAGCGTTGTCAAGACCTCCTGGGTCAACACCCTGCTGGGGGTGGTGATGTTCGGCATGGGCCTGACCCTGAAGCCCAATGACTTCAAGGTGGTGTTCAGCCGCCCGAAGGATGTCATCGTGGGCTGTGTGGCACAGTTCACCCTCATGCCTTTTCTGGCATGGATGCTGACCATGGTGTTCCACCTGCCTACGGAGCTGGCCATCGGCGTCATTCTGGTGGGCACCTGCCCCGGCGGCACCTCTTCCAACGTGATGACCTACCTGTCCAAGGGTGATGTGGCCCTGTCCGTTGGCATGACCGCCGTTTCCACGGTGCTGGCCCCCATCCTGACTCCCCTGCTGACCCTGCTGTACGCTGGCCAGCGGGTGGATGTGAACCCGGTGAATATGTTCCTGTCCATCGTCAAGGTGGTGCTGGTACCCATTGCTCTGGGCTTTGTGGTCAACCACTTCTTCCACGCCTTTACGGAAAATGCGGTCCGGGTGCTGCCCCTGGTGTCCACCACCGCCATCGTGCTGATCATCTGCGCCGTGGTGTCTGCCAACAGTGCTAAGATCATGACCAGCGGCCTGCTGATCCTGGTGGTGGTGGTGCTCCACAACCTGCTGGGCTACCTTACCGGCTTTGCAGTAGGCAAGGCCCTGAAGCTGGATTCCACCAAGTGCCGCGCTATCTCCATCGAGGTCGGTATGCAGAACTCCGGCCTGGCCACCAGCCTGGCTGCCGCCCACTTTGCCCAGTACCCCCTGGCCACCATCCCGGGTGCTGTGTTCTCGGTGTGGCACAACATCTCCGGTGCTGTGCTGGCCAACTTCTTTGCCCGTACCGCCGATAAGCAGTAAGCGGAAGGCGGTTTTACTCCAAAAGGAGCGGTTGTATGCGGAAAGTTCCGTGTACAGCCGCTCCTTTTTCATGGTTTTGCAAAGCAAAAGACCAGAGCCCAGCCGTAAACGGCCTTCTGGCTCTGGTCTTTTGTCGGGGCTTTTCTATCAGCTCCTGTTGTGGGTCAATGTTTTTTCAGCAAGCTGTCTTACTTCTTGTAAACGTAGACAGTAGCAACGCCGTTGGCCACAGCACCGTTTACAGATTGCTGCCTGACTTCCTTCTCCGTTAAGGTAGGCTTGTACAGCAGATAGTTTCAGTTCCTTTGAATATCGTCGTTTCTCTGTACGCCGAAATCCACTTTTTCCATGGGTTTCATATATTCTAACCCAATCCTGAAATGTCTGTCTGCTTACTCCTAACTGCTTCGCTTCTGCTCCCTGACTTGTTTCTCTTTGTTGGTATCGCTCCACGGATTGGATGATCTCTTCTGGTGTCCGTTTTGACATAATAATGCTCCCCATAGTGTAGTCTCGAATTTTTGTTATTTCGAGTGTCTACTCTATGGGGAGCATATCAAACTGGTGCAGCAGCCTTTTTGTCTGTGGAGGTTATTTGTGCCGACGGGGGCGGATGTGCACCTCGGGAATGGCCACGTTGTCGTAATGGATGGGGTCCTCGGCGTGAGGATGCTCCCCGGTGGCATGAGAGGTGTCTTCTGCGGGGTGGTGTACCTTGCCGGTATGGACCTCCGGCAGAGCCACCGTTTCCTCCGAATGAGACTTGTCCGGCTTGCTCCAGATCTTTTGTTGGAACCACATCTTCAGGTGGTGTTTCAGCGACATGATGATGCTCCTTTCCCGGTGTGCAGGGGCACACCGAAAGTTCAAGACAGGATCAGATAAAGTTGATGAATACCGTAATGACAAGGCTGTTGATGAAATCCGCGAACAGACTGCCCACCAGCGGGATGAGCAGATAGGCCTTGACGGAAGGGGAATACTTGTCGCACACGGCCTGCATGTTGGCCATGGCGTTGGGGGTGGCACCCATGCCGAAGCCGCAGGTGCCGGAAACGATGACGGCCGCGTCGTAGTCGCGGCCCATGACGTTGTACACGATCGCAAAAGAATACAGGATCATGAACAGGGTCTGACCGGCCAGCAGCACCACCAGCGGCAGAGCCAGCTCGGCCAGCTGCCAGATCTTCAGGGTGATCATGGCCATGCCAAGGAAGAGCGACAGGCAGATGCCGCCGATGTCGTTGATCTCGCCCATATATACCGTGAACTTGCCGCCGTATTCGCCCAGATTGCGGATGCAGGCGGCGGCGATCATGGCACCGATGTAGATGGGAAAGGTCATGCCGGTCAGGCTGAGCAGCTTGCTCAGCACCGTGCCGATGCCCATGGCGATGATCAGCTGGAAGCTGGCGGCGGGGTACATGCTGCTGTGACGCTCGTGCTTGATCTCTTCTTCCACCAGCAGGCTGTCGTCCTCGGGCACGATGGTGTCCAGCAGGTGGTGGCGCTCAATGAGCATCTTGCCGAGCGGGCCGCCCATCATGCTGCCGGCGATCAGGCCGTAGGTGGCGGCGGCGGTGCACAGGGTGGTGGCACCCTTGATGCCAAAGTCCTCCAGCACCGGGCCAAAGGCACCGGCGGTGCCGTGGCCGCCCACCATGGGGATGGAGCCGGTGCAAAGGCCCACCAGCGGGTCCACACCCAGCAGGTTGGCCAGCCCAACGGCCAGGAAGTTCTGGCTGACGATCAGCACGATGACGACGCCCAGGAACACGATCATGGCCTTGCCGCCGCTTTTCAACACCTTGAGGTTGGCCTGAAAGCCCACCGAGGTGAAGAACATGACCATGCACACCTCTTTGAGGGTGTCGTCAAAGGCGAACTCTGCCACGCCGGTCACATAGCAGATGCAGGTGAAAATGGCAAACAGCACGCCGCCGATGACCGGCGCGGGGATGCAGAATTTATCCAGCAGGCGTACCCGTTCCCGCAGAAACTTGCCCAGCATCAGCACCAGCACCGCAAGGGCCAGGGTCTGATACATATCCAATTCGATCTTCATTGCTTTCCCTCGATTTCCCGGCAGACTCAGTCCACCGTAATTCCGGCCTGCTTATACCAGGCCGCTGCGCCTGCGTGGAAGGGGATGCCAACGCCCTCTACTGCGTCGGTCTCCGGGTCCAGTGCAAGGCCAAGCTGTTCTTCCAGCGCTTCGCGGCTGGAGAACAGCAGTTCGGTGAGCTGCTGCACCTGCCTGGAGGACAGGGAATCGCTGGCCAGCAGAACGGCTTTGACGCCCACGGTCTGCACGTCCGCCTTCTGGCCGGGATAAGTGCCGGCCGGGATGGTGACCTCGTTGTAGGCGCTGTAGGCGCTGCGCAGGCGCTGTGCGGCGGAGCCGTCCACATTCAGCAGGCGGATGCCGCATTCGCCTGCCAGCTCGGTGACCACCGGGCTGGGGATGCCGACTGTGATGACGATGGCGTCGATCTTACCGGCCTTGAGCTGGTCGGCAGCGTCGGTATAGTTCAGGTTGATGGTGTCCACCAGGCGGTCGTTCAGGCCGTAGGCAGACAGGATCTGAAGGGCATTCTGCTCCGAGCCGGATTCCTCCGCGCCGATGCTCACGGTTTTGCCCTGCAGGTCCTCGATGGACTGGATGTCCGAGTCGGCCCGCACGATGACCTGACAGGCCTCGGTGTACAGGGCTGCTACCGCGCCGAAGCCGCGGATGTCCTCCTCCTCTGCAAAAATGCCGGTCTGGTTGCAGGCGTCCTGTGCGAGGTCGGCCTGCGCAATGGCCAGCTGCAGGTATTCGCCGGTGAGCAGGCGCAGGTTGGCGGCCGAACCGGCGGTGGTCCGGAGCTCGATGGTGCCGTTGGAAGTCTCGTTTTCCAGCGCGGCAAACTGCTCACCAAAATTGTGGTAGACACCACCCTCGCCGGCAACGCCAAAGCGCAGACGCTTGACCGTCTCGGCGGCAGAGCAGCCGGTGAGCAACAGTGCGGCCAACATACAACCGGCCAGCAGTGCCGCGATCCATTTGCGTTTCATACTTTTATACACCCCTTTTTCCGCTGCCGCAAACCCGGCAGCTTCTTATTATCGCAAGGCTGAAAATTAGCGCAACAGTAGCAGCATATCTGCGATATGCAAACCAACGTTGTTGCTGTTGCATTAAAAAGTTGGCTTGCTATAAATTATAGTTATATTGCGGATGAAATGCAATCACTTTTGCAAAAGTATGCAGCGAAGAAGCGTTGGGCAGGGCATCAAAAAAGGCTCCTCCGTTTCCGGAGGAGCCGGACAGATTCAGCCGCCGAACAGGCCAAAGAAGCTGGTGTGGGTCACGCCCAGGATCAGAAACAGGGCGATGAGCGCAAACAGCACCCCGATGATGATGTCCATCTGATGGACGGTGAGGGGAAAATGATCGTAGAGCTTTTCCTTGGGATTGACAAAGTTCTTGTCGCCGTTGTCAAGCAGGGACTTTTTGCCTTGTTCAAAGTCGGCCCGCTGATTGGCAAGCTCGGCCTGCTCTTGTGCCAGCTGTGCTTCGCGGGCAGCCAGAACGGCTTCGCGCCGGGCAAGCTCTGCCTCGCGCTCGGCAGGGGTGAGATCTTTTTGTGCCATACTGCACCTCCTGATGGATGTTTATTCTATGATATCACAGAAACATGAACAAAAAAAGGGGCCGCCCGCCCAAAAGGCAGACGGCCCACAGAAGAGAGGACTTACTTCTTTGCCAGGTACTTGCGGATATCAATGGCCACAGCCACGATGATGACAAGGCCCTGGACGATGTAGGTGTAAGAGGAGTTGACGTTCATGAACTGCAGAGCGACCTTCATCAGCTCAAAGACCAGAACGCCGACCAGAACGCCGGGAACAGTACCAACGCCGCCGGTGGTGGAAACACCGCCGATGGTGCAGGCTGCGATGGCGTCCAGCTCATAGCCCATTGCGGTGTTGACGGATGCGCCGCCGGACTTTGCAGCCAGCAGGCAGCCTGCCAGACCGAACATGCAGGAAGCCAGGATGTAGATGCGGATCTTGGTAGCGTGCACGTTGACACCGGCCACCTCAGCAGCAGCCTCGTTGCCGCCGATGGCGTACATGTACTTGCCGTGACGGGTCTTGTTGTACAGGAACCAGAAGCACGCGGCCACGACCAGAGCGATCCAAATCAGCACGGGGATGCCGATGATGGTGTTGGAGGCCAGGGAGGTGAAGTTCTTGTTCAGGGAGCCAATGGGGGTACCGCCGGTGTACACCAGGCAGATACCGTAGACCACCTGCTGCATGCCCAGGGTTGCGATGAAGGGCTGCACCTTCAGGTAGCTGACCACCAGACCGTTGCTCAGGCCGACGATGGCGCAGATGGCGATGACCAGGATGAACACCACCGGGGTGGGCAGGGTGTGCATGTTGGGGTAGAACTTACCGGCTGCGCCCTCGGTCTGCGCAAAGATGCAGGCCAGGCAGGCGGCAAAACCAGCCAGACGACCGGCCGACAGGTCGTTGCCGGTGGTGATCAGGCAGCCGGAAATACCCAGTGCGATGATGTAGCGAATGGACACGTTCTTGAACAGGTTGATCATGTTCGTGCCCGAGAAGAAGTTGGGATGCATGATGCCAACGATCAGAGTGATGGCCAGCATCATCATAATAATGGCGTTGTTGCTGAGCCACTTGCCCACAGCCTTGCCATTCAATTTTTTGGTAGCTTCCACGATAGACAGCCTCCTTATTTACTGATTCGCCGCAGCGGTGGGTGCGGTCTCGAACTGAGTGGCCAGAGCCATGATGTTTTCCTGGGTGGCGTCCTTGCCGTCGATGAAGCCGGTGATGCGGCCGTCGCACATGACCATGACACGGTTGGACATACCAATGATCTCGCTCATTTCGGAGGAGATCATGATGATGCTCTTGCCCTGCTTGGCCAGCTCGGCAATGATGCAGTAGATCTCGTACTTGGCACCGACGTCGATGCCGCGGGTGGGCTCGTCCAGGATCAGCACATCGGGGTTGTTGGCCAGCCAGCGGGCGATCAGCACCTTCTGCTGGTTGCCGCCGGACAGGCTCTTGATCTGGGTCTTGGGGCTGGGCACCTTGATGGCCATCTTCTCTTTGTTGGTGGCCACCAGATCCAGGATCTTCTTGTTGTCCAGCATGATGGGGCCCTTGCGCAGGGCGTCCAGCGAAGCGATGGAGATGTTGTCGGCCACGCTCAGCACACCCATGATGCCGGTGGCGCGGCGGTCCTCGGTCAGCAGAGCCACGCTCTTCTGGATGGCGTCGCGGGGCTGCTTGATGGTGACCTCTTCGCCCTTGATCCACACCTTGCCGGAGGTGTGGGCACGCAGGCCGAAGATGCCTTCCATCAGTTCGGTACGCTGGGCACCCACCAGACCGGCCACGCCCAGGATCTCGCCCTTTTTCAGCTCAAAGCTGCAGTGGCGGAAGGAGCGGGGATGGATGGAGGTGAAGTCCTCCACCTTCATCATCACTTCGTCGGAGGGATGATTCTCCAGCGGGGGGAACAGGTTGGACAGCTCACGGCCGACCATCTTGGCGATGATCTGCTCCTTGGTCATGTCCGCCACTTCCCACTTGCCGATGTACTGGCCATCGCGCATGATGGTGACTTCGTCGGCGATGACCTTGATCTCGTCCATCT
>CABQHF010000002.1 GCA_902463905.1 uncultured Faecalibacterium sp.
TGTCGGCGGCTTACATTGAGCTGTTCCGCAACACGCCCTACCTTTTGTGGATCTTCGTGTGCGTGGTGTTCTGCCCCTGCCCGGACTTCTTTGCCCGCAAGATGTTTGGCCTGACCAGCGTGGAGATGAAGCTGCTGTTCAAGGCTTCGCTGGCACTGATCCTGTTCAACTCCTCGGTCATCGCCGAAATCGTCCGGGGCGGCCTGAACGGTGTTGCAAAGGGCCAGTTTGAAGCCGGTTATGCACAGGGCTTCAACACGGCAGAGGTGCTGGTCTACATCATCCTGCCCCAGGCCTATCGGAATATCATCCCGACCCTGCTCAGCCAGGTCATCACCACCATCAAGGACTCGTCTTATCTTGCCAACGTGGCCACCATCGAGCTGATGGCCCGCATCCGCCAGCTGCTGAGTGCAGCGGGCACCTACAACGGCCTTGGCACCGTGAATGTCTCGGATGTCATGGTGCTGTTCGGCACGGCCTGTGTCATCTATTTCGTCATCAACTTCACCCTGAGCTGCATCGTGCGGTCGATGCAGGCCCGGCGGAAGAAGGCACTGGTCTTTGCCCCGGCAAGGGCCGCCTGAACCGTCATTTTCATCGTCTACCTCCTGTTTTCCCACCCTTTCACACCAGAAAGAATGCCCCCGGTATGCACACAGCGTACCGGGGACATTCTTTTGCGCCGGTTACGGCATACAAAAAAGTGCCCCCTCTGTGGAGGGGACACTGATGATTCAGTACAGAGCCGGGATCAGTCGCTGCTCTGCTGGTAAACTTCTTTCAGGTGGGCGGAGAGTTTCATGTTCTCACTATAATCCACCGGCACCACGATGACGCTGGGCACTGTCTGACGGAAGGCTTCTTCCAGCGTGGGGATCAGGTCGGCAGCCTTTTCCACCCGGTAGCCCTTGCAGCGCATGGCCTCGGCCAGCAGCTTGAAGTCCGGGTTCGTGAAGTCCACATAGCAGTGCTCACCGCCAAACTGCTCCTGCTCCTTCCACTTGATGAGGCCGTAGCTGGAGTCCTCCCAGATCAGGGTGACGAAGGGCATTTTCTCGCGCACGGCGGTCTCCAGCTCCTGGCTGTTCATCATGAAACCGCCGTCGCCGCAGACAGCCAGCACCTTTTTGTCCGGGTTCAAAAGCTTTGCCGCAAAGGCACCCGGGATGGAAAAGCCCATGCTGGCAAAGCCGTTGGAGATCAGGCAGGTGTTGGGCGCATAGCAGTCGTAGTGGCGCGCGATCCACATCTTGTGGGCGCCCACATCGCTGACGAGGATGTCCTCCCGGCCCATCACCTTGCGCACATCCGCCAGGATGCGTGCCGGTTTCATGGGGCAGCTGTCATCGCTGGACATGGTGGTATGCTCGGCCACCATGGTCTCGCGCAGGGCCAGTGCAAACTCCGGCTCAGCGTCGCGGTGGGCACAGCGCAGGATCTCGTAAATGCTCTCGGAGATATCGCCCACCACTTCCACGGCGGGCTGATAGTGTTTGTTGACGTCGGCGGGGGCGTTGTCGATGTGCAGGATGGTCATGTCCTCCCGGGCACCCCATTTGGCGGGGGCGCATTCCACGATGTCGTAGCCGATGGCAATGACCAGATCTGCCCGGTCGAACACCTGGTTCACATAGTCCTTCTGGGGGATGCCGATAGTCCACAGGCTGTATTTGTCGTCCATGGGGATGATGCCCTTTGCCATCATGGTATTCACTACCGGGATGTGCAGCCGGTCGGCCAGCTCGGTCACGGCGGCAGCGGCATGGCCGCGCACCGCCCCGGCACCGGCCAGGATCACCGGGTTCCTTGCCTCGCTGATGATCTTGCCGGCTGCCGCAATGTGGGTAGGGTCGGCGTAAAGATCATGCAGCTGCTGCCGCTTCAGGGGCACAGCGTCCGCAGGCATCTTGGCGATGTTCTGGGGCAGGTCGATGTGGGTGGCACCGGGCTTGCCTTTTTCGGCGTGCTTGAAGGCCAGCCGCACGATCTCGCCCACCGTGTCCGGGCGGATGATCTGCTTGGAACGCTTGGTGATGGGCTCGAACATGGCGGTCAGGTCCAGGTACTGGTGGCTGGTCAGCTGCATCCGGTCGGTGCCCACCTGGCCGGTGATGGCCACCAGCGGTGCACCGTCCAGATAGGCATCCGCCACGCCGGTGACAAGGTTGGTGGCACCGGGCCCAAGGGTGGAAAGGCAGACGCCTGCCCGCCCGGTCAGGCGGCCCCAGACATCGGCCATAAAGGCAGCGCCCTGCTCGTGGCGCACCGGGATGAAGCGGATGTGGCTGTCCCGGATGGCAAACATCAGGTCCAGCGTTTCTTCACCGGGGATGCCGAAAATGACGCTGACGCCTTCGGCTTCCAGGCAGTCCACCAGGACCTGTGCGGTAGTCTTTTGTTTTTCCTTCATTTTTCTGGTTGCTCCTATCATCTGCATAACAAAAAAGGCAGCGTGACCGGATGGGCCACACTGCCTTTGCAGAGTTTATTTTACTGTTTTCTGTACGCCTGCGCAAGAGCCAGATTCTACAAAAATGCGGCCTGCAAAGGCCGTGGAGTTGGCAAGGGGTGCAAGGGGCGAAATTTCTGTGTGGGAAAATATTGACAAAATTCTGAATGGTTTTTATAATAGAATCAACAAAAGGCGATGTGGCCCACAGCGGGCTGCATCGCCTTTTTGCTTTTTGTTTTTGCATTCCCGGCAGGGGTGTGGCCGGCGCGGGAAAGGCCGGTGCCTGCCGGATGCAGGAACACCAATCCAGAATAAAAGAGGGGAATTTCATGGATCAACTGGTAAAACATCAGCAAATCATCAACGACCAGCTGGCACGGTACGGGGTCAAGTTTGGTCTGTACAAGAACGGCACCTTCCAGGAACGGCTGTTCCCGTTCGACCCGCTGCCACGGGTGATTACGGCGCAGGAATTTGCGATACTGGAAAAGGGCCTTGTCCAGCGTGTCAATGCGCTGAACCTGTTCCTGAAAGACGTCTATGGAGACAAAAAAATCATCCGGGACGGTATCGTGCCGGAGGACTTTGTGTTTGCGGGCAGCGGTTACCTGCCGCAGTGTGAGGGCTTTGTGCCGCCCAAGGGCGTGTACAGCCACATCTCCGGCATCGACCTTGTGCAGGCGAAGGACGGCAGCTGGTTCATTCTGGAGGATAACCTCCGCATCCCCAGCGGCGCATCCTACCCGCTCATTGCGCGGGAGCTGTGCCGCCGGTGCAGCCCGGAGACCTTCAGCGGGAACGCCATTGTGGACAACCGGAATTACGCGCAGCTGCTGCGGCAGACCATGGACTCGGTGAACACTGGCGGCATCAATGTGGTGTTCACGCCCGGGCGGTACAATGCAGCCTACTTCGAGCACAGCTATCTGGCCGAAAAGACCGGCGCCGTGCTGGCAGAGTGCGGGGATCTGTATACGGAGGATAACAAGGTCTGGCTCCGGACGGTGCATGGCGCAGAGCGTGTGGGTGCGATCTACCGCCGCATCAGCGATGAATATCTCGACCCGCTTGCCTTCAAGCCGGAAAGCCTCATCGGCATTCCGGGCGTCATGGATGCCTACCGCGCCGGGAATGTGGCGCTGCTGAACGCACCGGGCAACGGCGTGGCGGACGACAAGGGCATTTATTATTTCGTCCCGAAGATGATCAAATATTATCTGGGCGAAGAGCCCATCCTGCAGAACGCGCCCACCTATCTGCCGTTCTACGAAGAGGACCGCAAGTATGTGCTGGAGCATCTGGAAACGCTGGTGGTCAAGGACGTGGCAGAGGCCGGCGGTTATGGCGTGGTGTTCGGGCGCGACATGACGAAACAGCAGCTGGAAGATTTCCGCACCACCATCCGCAACGAGCCGCGGTGGTTCATCGCACAGGAAGTCATCGACTTTCTGGATCTGCCCATTATGGAAGGCGGCGAAAAAGTGCCCCGCAAGGCAGACCTGCGCGCCTTTGTGCTGAGCAGCGGCGAGGAAACAAAGGTCTGGGCCAGCGGCCTGACCCGCTTCTCCCGCAACCCGGACAGCTTTGTGGTCAACAGTTCTCAAGGAGGAGGTTTCAAGGACACATGGGTATTATCTCGCTGAACAAGGCCAGCCGCCTGTACTGGCTGGGGCGCTACACCGAGCGCGTTTATACAGGGCTGAAAAAGGCAAAACCGATCTATGATGCCACGGTGGATGGCGGAGAGGCCGACTTTGCGGACTACTGCCGCCGTCTGGGGATCCCCGGCGGATATGCCGGCACCGCCGATTTCTGCAAACGCTATTTCTTTGACCGGACAAATCCAAACTCCCTGACGGCAAGCCTGGTCTATGCCTATGATAATGCCGTGGTTCTGCGGGACACCCTGACCACGGTGACCCTCTCCTACATCCAGCTTGCCATGAGCGCCATGGAAAAGGCCTCCCACAGCGATACGCCGGGCGTGCCGCTCCAGTGGGTGCTGGACGATATCCTGGCCTTCCGCGGCTCCTGTGAGGAAAGCATCCGGGACGAGGAGACCCGCAACATCATCCGCCTTGGCACCAGCGTGGAGCGGGTGGACCTGTATCTGCGGCTGGACGAAGAGCCGGAGCGGATCCGGCAGGAGTTCGAACGGCTGTTCAACCGCCTGTACAAGACGCAGCTTGCCCCCGATAAGGAGCGGCTGGACCTGCTGGTGGACGCGCTGCTGGATTCCTCCAAGCCGGATGTGCCGGCGGCGGAACTGGTCACAGCGGTGGAGAACCTTTTTCTCGACCTGTGAAGGAGGGGAGAAGGCCGACTGGGAAACACCGAGGAACGAACAATGACCGAACTGGAATTTTATTTTCATACCGGGGTGGAATTTTCCGCTCCGGTCAGCGGGCACACCTTTGCACTGCACTGCCTGCCGATGGAGGACGACGCCCAGACGCTGCAGAGCTATGCAGTCCGCCTGGAACCCGGTGCAGAGTACGCCCTGCATAAAGACGGTTTTGGCAGCTGGCTGGTGTGCGGCAGCTGTCAGGAGCCGCATCAGGTGTTCCGCTACGATACGCACGGCATCGTGCAGGTGGAGGGCAATGCAAAGGCGAAACCGGTGAACCCGGTGCTGAAGCAGTTCACCCCTCTCACCGCCATGACGGAGGAACTGGAGGCTCTGTGGCAGAGCCTCCCGCTGGAAGGCAAAAGTCCGCAGGAACAGGCCGAACTGCTGAACGGCGCGGCTGCAGGCGCGCTGCACTATGTGCCGGGCGTCACAGGGCTTACCACAACGGCCGGGCAGGCACTGGCGCTGGGCAGCGGGGTCTGTCAGGATTACACCCACATCCTGCTGGCGCTGGCACGGCGATCCGGTTTTGCGGCGCGCTACTGCATGGGGCTCGTGCCCGGAGAGGGCGCCACCCACGCATGGGCAGAGATCGCCCTGCCGGACGGCTGGCACGGCTACGACCCCACCTTTGCCTGTGATGCGGGCGAGGATCATGTGCGGTTTGCCGTGGGCCGGGACGCCGCCGACTGCCGTGCAGAACGCGGGATCTTCCGCGGCATGGCAGAGCAGACCTTGGACACCGGGATGCGGCTGAACGTCCGCGAGAACAGAACGAGATAAGGCAATGTCGTCGGGCTTCTGCTGGATACCGGCAGGAGCCTTTTTTATCATAAGAAAGGAGCGTGTAAGGACAATGGAAGAAACAGTTACAAGCCTTTCGCTTGCGGTCCATGAAAAACTGGAACTGAGAAAGAACCGCCTGACCCCGCTGCCCGGCAACGACAGCGGCAAACGCATCTGCGTGGTGACCGGCATTCATGGCGATGAGCTGGAAGGGCAGTATGTGGTCTACCTGCTCAACCGCCGCATTCAGGAGCACCCGGAGCTGTTGACCGGTACGGTGGATATCTACCCGGCGGTCAACCCGCTGGGCATCAATACCATCCAGCGCGGCATCCCACTGTTTGACCTGGATATGAACCGCATCTTCCCGGGGGATACCGACGGCCCGATGGCGGAGTATTACGCCCATGAGGTCGTGGAGGATATGCGCGGTGCGGACATCGCCATTGATATCCATGCCTCCAACATCTATCTGCGGGAGCTGCCGCAGGTGCGCATTTCGGAGGAAACTGCCCCGGCCCTTGTGCCGCTAGCAGAGCAGCTGAACGTGGACTTTGTGTGGATCCATGCGGCGGCAACAGTGCTGGAAAGCACGCTGGCCCACAGCCTGAATGTGCTTGGCACTCACTGCCTCGTTGTGGAAATGGGCGTCGGCATGCGGCTGACCAAAAGTTACGGCGAACAGCTCGTGGAGGGCATCCTCAACCTGATGCACACCCAGGGCATGTGGAGCGGTGAGACGCTCCCGCCCCGCAAGCCTATCGTCAGCAAGGACGAAGTGACCTTTATCAATGCGGATAAAGCCGGCATTTTTATCCCCAACGTAGAACATAACGGCATCGTGAAGAAGGGGCAGGAGCTGGCGGTCATCGCCGACCCGCTGACCGGGGAAATCCGCCAGACCCTGATGGCTCCGGCGGATGGACTGCTGTTTACCCTGCGGGAATACCCGGTGGTCTATCCGGGCAGCCTGCTGGCCCGCATCCTGACAGGAGGGTTCCAGAAATGAGAGAAGAAACACTGTATACGCTGGAGACACCGTATCGCCAGAAATTCGAGATCAAGGGCTTCCGCTTCGGCGAGGGCGAAAAGGCCTGCGCCATCGTGGCAGCTGTGCGCGGCAATGAGGTGCAGCAGATGTATGTCTGCAGCCTGCTGGTGCAGCGGCTGCGCAAACTGGAGGAGCAGGGAGCCATCGCGCCCGGCAACGAGTTTTTGGTGGTGCCCTGTGTGAACCATTTTTCCATGAACGTGGGCAGCCGCTTCTGGGCCATGGACAAGACGGACATCAACCGGATGTTCCCCGGCTATGACCAGGGCGAGACCACCCAGCGCATCGCGGCAGCGCTGTTCGGGGCGGTGCAGGGCTACAAATACGGCATCCATTTTGCCTCATTTTATCTGCCTGGGGATTTTATGCCCCATGTGCGCATCATGAACACCGGCTATCAGACCGCCAGTCTGGGCAACCTGTTCGGCCTGCCCTATGTGGTCATGCGTAAACCGGAGCCCATCGACACCACGACCCTGAACTACAACTGGCAGATCTGGGAAACCAATGCGTTCAGCGTTTACACCAAGGAGACCGACGAGATCGACGAGCAGAGCGCACAGCAGGCGGTGGCCGCCGTGCTGCGGTATCTCAGCCGGGTAGGGCTGCTACACTACCAGTGCCACAGCGGCTATCTGTCGGCAGTGGTGCAGGAAAATGAGATGGCAAATGTCCTCACGCCGACCGGCGGCATCTTCCGGCCATTTGTGCAGCCGGGGCAGGAAGTGGAGTATGGCCAGAAGCTGGGCGTGATCCTGGACCCCTTCACGGCCGAGGTAGAAGCCGAGATCCTGTGCCCCACCAGCGGCGTGATCTTCTTTGCGCTCAAAAAGCCCCTGACCACCGAGCATGAGGTGGCCTTCAAGGTGATCCGGCGGCTGCACGGAGGGTGCCTGTAAAAAAACGGCAGGGAGCGTTCCAACTTCTGGAGCGCTCCCTGCCGTGCGGCTGTACCGCAGCATGGACAATGCCGCAGCTTTCTGGTAAACTGGTGGAAAAAGCGGCCCGCGCAGAAAAATACAGCAGCCGCAGCTGATGCCATGGGAGGCTCTGAGCATGAAAAACATCCGGGTCGAGGACCGATTTGTGGAAAGCGCTGCCTGCGAGCAGCTGCGTCTGCCGGACGGCACCGAAGCCGTGCTGCCGACGGAACACACCGCAGTGATCTATGTGAACGAGCAGTCGGCCTTCCGCGTGGTGTGCACACCGGCCCTGCTGCCGCAGCTGGCGCTGGGACGGCTGTTGACCGAGGGATGGATCGCTTCGGCGGAAGAGGTGGAGCAGATCGCCGTCTGTGCACAGGGGCTGAAGATCCAGGTGTATCTGAGCCGCCCGCTGGCGGCCCGCAGCACGGCGGCGCAGGAGGTGCCCAGTTGCTGCACGGACAACATCACGCTGGAAAGCCCGGTGGAGCTGCGCCCGCTGTGCACGGTGCCCCCGCTGGAGCTGCAGCCGGAATGGCTGGAAACGCTCACGGCGGCCATGAGCGCCGGTCTGCCGCTGTACAGCGCCACCCGCGCTGTGCACAGCTGCTTTGTGCTGCGGGGCGGGGAACTGCTGTGCGCCTGCGAGGATCTCGGCCGCCACAATGCGCTGGACAAAGCCGTGGGCAGCATGCTGCTGGCGGGCGTTCCGCTGAACGAATGCGTGCTCTACACCAGCGGCCGGGTGCCCGTGGACATGGTGCGCAAGGCCATCCGGGCAGGGATCCCGGCACTGGTGAGCAAGAGTATGCCCACTGTGCAATCCGCAGAACTGGCGGCGGAATACGGCCTGCAGCTGGTGTGCGGCCAGAAGCACCCGCTAACTTTGAAAAAACAGGGAAAATGAAGGTTACAAAATGGGGAAAATACGCGGGTTTTCGTTGACTTACTTTTTCCTATGATGGTAATATATTAACGAAGAGACCGCTCCGCTGTTGCAGCAGCCAGAGCGGCCTTATCTATGTTGGGAGATCTTCTCTCCACAAATAAAAACAGGCAGGTGATAACATGAAGCAGGCAACCAACCCGTTTGCGCCCGTTCCGCTGTGGCGCAAACGGCTGCCGGGCTGCGCGGCCATGGGCGCTGCAACGGTTGCAATGGCGGTCGGTCTGATCGCGTTGCAGAACGCGCGCACTACGGTCGCAGGTACCCTGTTGCCGGTGTCGGAGGCGGATGCAGCCGCCTACGGCATCCAGACAGTGTATCAGCTCGACGACGGCAGCTACCGCGTGGAGGGAACCCAGAAGGGTTTCAAGAGCGATGTACAGGCTGCTGTGATGCTGGACGCAGAGGGCAATGTCTCCGCTGTCGAGATCCTCTCGCAGGATGAGACCGAGACCCTGGGCGGCCAGTGCACTGACCCGGAGTTTACCGCCCAGTACCAGGGCGCGGCTCCCTTTACCCTGAACGGCAAGAGCTATACCGTGACCGACCCGGCCACCGGCACCGCCTATGCCGCTGCCGGTGACGCATCGGAAGATGCAGCCGCCGCAGTAGATTTTGACCCCGACCAGTGGAACGTGTCTGATACCTCTCCCGAAGCGGAGGCCACCCGCAGGATGTATGCGGCAGGCCTGACCCTTTCGGCCCTGAACGGACAGCCGCTGGCTGACGAACTGGCTCCGCCGCTGGATTCCAGCGCCGAGGCTGTGGCACGGCGCAAGTTGTACGCAGCAGGCCTGAGCAAGAGCGCTCAGGACGGCGAGAAGCAGGCAGTGCCTTTTGCGGATCTGTCGGCAGAAAAGCAGGCCGAAGCCCGTTTGGCCGAGGCCGAACTGACCACGGAACAGGCTGCAGCCGGTACTGTCGGCGCAGACCTGACCGGTGTGGACGCCCTTTCCGGTGCGACCATCACCTCGACGGCTGTGACCAACATCGTCAACAACGCGTATTTCTATGTAACTGAGGTGCTCAGCGCAGAGTGACCTCAACGGAGGAATGGAACCTATGGCAAAAACTGATTTTCTGACGGCCGACATGACCCGCCGCCAGTTCATGAAGATCTCGGGCCGGAGCCTTGCAGGGCTCACCCTTTCTGCTTCCATGCTGTCCCTGTTCGGCTGCTCCCAGCAGCAGGTGGACAGCGGTGCCGTGGCTACCTGGGCACTGCCCCAGGGTCTGCTGGTGGTCAACGCAGACCTGTGCACCGGCTGCCAGCGGTGCGAGATCAACTGCACCCTGACCAACGACGGCGTGTGCTCTTCCTACATCAGCCGTGTCAAGATCCAGCGCCGCCTGAACCTGGACGGCGCCGGCAACGGCATCCTGTCCGGCAACGACAACTGCTGGGTCTACTTCCCGGATACCTGCCGCCAGTGTGAGGATCCTGCCTGCGGCAATGCCTGCCCACAGAAGGCCATCACCACCGACAGCCGCGGCATCCGCGTGGTGGATACCGACAAGTGCATCGGCTGCGGTGCCTGCCATGAGGCCTGCCCCTGGCATATGCCCACCGTCAACCCGGAGACCGGCAAGTCGTCCAAGTGCATCGCCTGCGGTGCCTGTGTGGCAGGCTGCCCGTCCGGTGCTCTGTCCATCGTGGACTGGGATGCCGTCACCAGCGCAG
Source organism: uncultured Faecalibacterium sp. (assembly GCA_902463905.1). Lineage (GTDB taxonomy): Bacteria > Bacillota > Clostridia > Oscillospirales > Ruminococcaceae > Faecalibacterium. The sequence goes on from CABQHF010000002.1 coordinate 10,193, forward strand.
CACAGGCTGCCTACATGGACCTGTAAGGAGGAACAACAATGGCTGAATCTTATGGCTGGGCAGGCAAGATCCTGCGCGTCAATCTGACCACCGGTGAAATCACCACCGAGGATGACGCAAAATACCATAAATATATCGGCGGTATGGGCATGGCCTACCGCATCATGTACGACGAAGCTCCCATGGAGCTGGATCCCTATGACGAAAAGGCGATGGTCATTTTCGGTGTCGGCCCGCTGACCGGTTCCGGCGTGCCCTGCTCCGGCCGCATGAACGTCACCTTCCGCTCCACCTGGTCCAAGGGCAAGTCCATCCTGGACGGCCACATGGGCGGCCACATCGGCCCCATGCTGAAGTACGCCGGCTGGGACGGCATCGTCATCACCGGTATTTCCGAAAAGCCGGTCTACCTGCGCATTGAGGACGACCAGGTCTCGCTGGAGGATGCTTCCGAGATCTGGGGCAAGGGCACCTTTGCGGCCAACAAGTGGATGATCGAGCAGAACGGCCGCGAGTTCGAGACCGCTTCCATCGGCCCCGCCGGTGAGAACCTGGTGGACTACTCCACTATCAACACCAGCTTCGGCAACTCCGCCGGTGCCGGTGTGGGTGCTGCCCTGGGCAACAAGAAGCTGAAGGGTCTTGCCATCCGCGGCACCGGCAGCGTCAAGGTCGCTGACCCCAAGAAGGTGCTGGAGCTGTCCAACTACATGATGGGCAACCTGATCGGCGGCAACAACAACCACAACGTGCCCGCACAGCCCCAGAGCTGGGCCGAGTACAGCGCCACCTCCGGCAAGAACCGCTGGTCCGGCGCCCCCGGCCGTATGTGGAAGAAGGCTCCCGGCGGCCCCGTGGATACCGGCGAGCAGCCCTACAACGATATCAACAAGGTGGCTCTGCGCTGCTTCAAGGGCTACTTCGACTTCGGCGCTCCCGCTGCCGAGTACACCGTGAAGAACGGCGGCTGCTCTTCCTGCCCCATCCGCTGCTACACCGAGTATGATGTGGATCCGCTGGCCGATTACGATCTGCCCACCCACAACTCCAACACCTGCATGCCGGTGCTGTACGGCACCCGCGTGTACCCGGATGGCGTGCACGACTTCAAGTACGAGGGCGACGGCCGCTTGGTCATCAACCTGGCGTGGTCTCACGCCGTAGACGACATGGGCCTGTGGGACAACTACGGCAACCTGAACCGTGACCTGCAGTGGTTCCTGCAGCTGCCCCGTGAGGAGGCCACCCAGTACATCAGCGAGGAAGAATATGACTCCCTGCCCTGGGCATGGGAAAAGACCGGTGATCCCCGCTGGGAGGTGGAGCTGATCCGCCGCATGGCTTACGGCGAGGGCGATTTGTCCGTCATCGCCAAGGGCACCCTGGCCATGATGGAAAAGTTCGGCCTGCCCAAGAGCTGGCTGGACCGCACAGACAGCGCCACCAACGCAAACCTGGTGTACAACGGCTACCCCAACCATCACGGCCCTGCCGAGGCATGGCAGGTTGGCATGCTGTACAATCTGGTGTATAATCGTGACTGTATGATCCATGAGATCGTCTGCGAGACCGGTTCCGGCGCGCCCTACGATGTGACCAACAAGGTCATGGAGGACTTCTTCGGCGAGGGCTGCTACGACCGTGCCAAGGCTTACACGCCCATCAACGAGAACAAGGCAAAGCTGGCCGTCTACTGCGTCAACGACAAGAACTTCCACGACTCCGCCACCCTGTGCAACTGGATGTGGCCCATGACCCAGTCTCCCTCCAAGGAGCGCAGCTACCACGGCGACCTGGATCTGCAGGCAGACTTCATGACCGCTGTTACCGGCGAGACCTACACCCAGGACGGCTTGCAGGAGGCCGGCGAGCGCATCACCCAGATGCTGCGCGCCATGACCGCCATCAGCTACCAGCTCAACTGCGGCAGCGCAAACCTGCGCCAGGAGCACGATGCCATCTGCGACTGGGTCTTTGACAAGGATCCTGACTTCAAGGCATTCGAGGAAGGCACCACCAAGCTGGATCGCGCCGATATGGAGACTGCAAAGGATCTGTTCTACGATGCGTTCGGCTGGGACAAGGCCACCGGCGTGCCCACCCGCGAGACGCTGGAGAAGTTCGATCTGGCCGACATGGCCGACGATCTGGAGGCACGCGGTATCTACGAGCAGACTTCCGGCGAGGAAGCTGCATCCAGCGAGGCCGCTGCACAGTAAGCAATTCAAGAAAACGAGAGGAAACCTATCATGCTGTTTGGCAGACGCAAACCCGGCTACACCACCACGGTGGACGGCTCCGACCCGGAGCAGGTCCTTCTGGATCTGCAGAAGTCTGAGATGGCCGCTAAGAAAAAGCCGAAGGCCGAGACCTTTGACATCGACGCGGCCAGCGAGACCGCCCGCCGCCTGAAGGAGACCGGGAGCATGTTCGACGGCAGTGCCGCCAAGACCGGCGAGGACGTGATGGCCGCCGTGGAGCGGGAGACCGATGCGCTGGTTGCAAAGCAGAGCGCGGAACTCCCGCAGGAGGCCCCGGAAGAAGCCGCAGAACCTGCAGCAGCCGCAAAGCCGGAACTGCTGGATTTTCTGGCCGCTGAGCCGGACGCCGAGAACGACCCCTTTGCGGAGCAACCCACGGCCACCGCACCGGAACTGCCCAAACTCACCCCGGCGCAGGAACTGGCGGGCTACATCCGCTCCCGTTCCGCTGCGGCGCTTGTCACAGCCCACGCGCTGCTGTTGCGCGAGGTGGAAAACGCCGACGAGCTGCTGGCCCAGATGCCTGCAGACCCCCAGTGCGCGGACATCGTTTCCCGCACCGGCGCAAAGGATACCTATTATTACTCCAGCGCCAACATGAGCGACAACTACGCCATGATCGCGCAGCTCATCGAGGATAAGGATCTGTGCACCATGGTGGCCGAGATGGTGCGGTTCAACGCCCGTGTCTATCCCAGTGCCACTCCGCTGCGCTACTTCCGCCGTTCGCCCTACAGCCTGGATCAGGAGACCATCGAGCAGACCTGGCAGTCCATGCAGGGCAAGCCGGAATACGCCGACATCGAGGAGCTGACCAACAACCAGAACGAGCGGTTCCTCTTTTCCACAAAGCACCTCACCCGCCGCTATGCAAAAGCCATCAGCGACGTGGACGAGTTCTGCGACTAAAGTTTTTCCACAACTGAATCAGGATATAAGAGCTTCTTTGAGCAAAGGTGTCTAAACCGTCCCGGCACTGACACCGCGCCGCAATGCCAAGGGCCTGCCGTGCAGACCAGCATTCAAGGGTGGAGGGGGAAACCCCGCCGCCTTCCCGCAGAAGAAACGCTGCAATTTGAAAAAAAGAACTCCTCCCATCCACACAGGCACCTTCCCTGATGGGCTGCTGCTGCAACAGCGGTTCACCGGAGAAAGCGCCCACTGGCGTGGCAGTCTGCAAACTGCTGCGGCCGGAACGTGCGGAATTTTCTGCGGAGGCGTTTTGATTTTTCGGTCAAGACGTCTCCGCTTTCTTTTTCACCTGCCTTTTTTGAAAAGAGAAAATATCCCTGTCCGCCCGCCTGAGCCATAGCAGGCCGGGCGCGGCAGGGCTTTTGGAGGGTTTTTTATGAAACAGCCTTTCTGCTCTCCTGCGCAGGCGCTGCGCAGGGTGCTGGACGCGGCGGCCGCATTGCCGGTGCCGGATTCCGAGATCATTCTGCTGGAAGATGCCTGCGGACGCATTGCCGCCAGGGCGCTCTGCGCCCGGATGGACCAGCCGCCTTTTGACCGCAGCCCGCTGGACGGCTACGCTCTGCACAGCGCCGATACCGCCGGAGCCAGCCGCGAAAATCCGGTCATCCTGCCGGTGACCATGAAACTCTACGCCGGGGATGCCCCTGCCGCCGCCCTGTCTGCTGGCTGCGCGGCACGCATCATGACCGGCGCACCTCTGCCCGAAGGTGCCGACTGCGTCCTGATGCAGGAGCTGACCGACAGCGGAGAAGAAACGGTGCAGCTCTATGCAGCTTTGAAGCCGCAGCAGAACGTGGTGTTCCGGGGCAAGGATATCGCCGCCGGGGCTGTCATTGCACCGGAGGGCGCCGTGCTCACCCCCGCCCATCTGGGCGTGCTGGCCGGGCAGGGCTATGCCGAAGTGCCTGTGTACCGGCCTTTGACCGTAGGAGTGCTGGCCACCGGCAGTGAACTGCTGGCTCCCGGTGAGGCCTGGGCTCCCGGCAAGATCTACGATGCCAACAGCATCCAGAATGCTGCCCGCCTGCGGCAGCTGGGCTTTGCCGTCCGGCGGCAGCACTGCTCGGACGACCCGGATGAGATCGCCCGGCAGATGAAAGAGCTGCTTGCCGTGTGTGATGCCGTCATCACCAGCGGCGGCGTCTCGGTGGGCCAGAAGGACTATCTGCCCGCCGTGTTGGAGCAGCTGGATGCCAAAATGCTGGTGGAGGGCGTTGCCCAGAAGCCCGGCAGCCCTATGCTGGCCGCCACCGTGGGCGGCAGGCTGGTGTTCTGCCTGTCCGGCAACCCCTTTGCGGCCGCTGCCACCCTGGAACAGTATGCCATCCCGGCGCTGCTGCGCGCTGCCGGGCGGCAGGAGGAAAGCTGCATCCCGGCGCGCACCGTCTGCACCCTGACCACCGGTTTTTCCAAGGCCAGCAGGGGCAACCGCTATCTGCGGGCAAGGATGCAGGGCGGGGAAGCAGCCATCCCCGGCGAGGGCGACGCGGAGGTGCATTCCTCTGGCAGTCTGTCCGCCATGATCGGCTGCAACTGTCTGGTGGAGCTGCCTGCGGGCAGCGGCCCGGTGAAGGCCGGGGAGAAAGTGGAGGTGCTCAGCTTTGTACAGTGAATCGAAACAGGCTCTGGCGGATGCGCTGGAGCTGAAGCGCCCGGCGGTGCTGGCCGTCAGCGGCGCACATAACAGCGGGAAAACGACCCTGCTGGAAAAACTTCTGCTTGCCCTGCGCAGCCGGGGGCTGAAGGTGGGCGTCATCAAGCACGACGGCCATGATTTCACCCCGGATGTGCCCGGTACTGACAGCTTTCGTCTGCGGGAAGCCGGGGCTGCGGGCGTCGCGGTGTTCTCCGGCAGCCGCTATCTGCTGACCGAGGAGCTCCGCCTGACCGAGCAGGATCTGCTGGCGGTGTTCGAGCGGCACGGCTATGACCTGGTGCTGCTGGAAGGGTTCAAATCCAGCGGCTGGCCCAAGATCGAAGTAGTGCGCAAAGCCGTCTCGGAGGAGCCCGTCGCCTTCCAGCCGCTGGCTGTGGTGGGGGATATCCCGGGCGCTGATTTTGATCTGAACGACATTCCGGCGCTGACGGACTGGATCGTGAACCAGCTGCCTGCGCTGTAAGGAGAATCTATCATGAAACTGATCCGTACTGTTGACGCGGCAGGGCAGGTGCTCTGCCATGATATCACCCAGATCATTCCGGGCGAGTTCAAAGGTGCCCGCTTCCGCAAGGGCCACATCGTCCAGCCTGAGGATATCCCGGTGCTGTTGTCCATCGGCAAAGAAAACCTCTACGTCTGGGAAAAGCGCCCCGGCATCCTGCACGAGGACGAAGCGGCGGCCCTGCTGTACAAGGCTGCTGCCGGTAAGAACATCCACGGCACCGAGCCCAAGGAGGGCAAGATCGAGCTGATTGCCGACTGCGACGGCCTGCTCAAGATCAACCGCGAAGCCCTGCTGGCCGTGAACCGCACACCCCAGATGATGATCGCCACCATCCACGGCGATATGCCGGTGAAAAAGGGCGCAAAGCTGGCCGGTACCCGCATCATCCCGCTGGTGATCGAGCAGGAAAAGATGGACGCCATGCAGGCAGCTGTCGGGCCGGATCCCATCCTGAACGTGCTGCCCATGCACCAGAAGAAGTTTGCCGTCATCACCACTGGCAGCGAGGTATTCAAGGGCCGCATCGAGGATAAATTCACCCCCATCCTGCAGAGCAAGCTGGCGGAATACGGCTGCGAGATGGTGTTCCACAAGGTCTGCGACGACGACCCTGCCGGCATTACCGCCGCCATTCTGGAGGCGAAGGCTGCAGGCTGTGAGCTGATCTTCACCACCGGCGGCATGAGCGTGGACCCCGACGACCGCACCCCGCTGGCCATCAAGAACACCGGTGCCGATATCATCAGTTACGGTGCCCCCGTGCTGCCGGGCGCCATGTTCCTGGTCAGCTATCTGGACGGCGTGCCCGTGTGCGGTCTGCCCGGCTGTGTGATGTACGCCAAGCGGACCATCTTTGATCTGCTGCTGCCCCGCCTGCTGGCAGATGATCCTGTCACCGCCGAGGACATCGCCCGGCTGGGTGAGGGCGGCCTGTGCCTGGGCTGCGCTGAGTGCCACTGGCCCAACTGCGGCTTCGGCCACTGCTGATTTTCAACTTGCTCGCCCTCTCCGTCGCCTACGGCGACACCTCTCCCAAGGGGAGAGGCCTTGGAAAAAGGGGGAAGCTGGCGGGTAAGAGCCTGAGAGGGCAAGGACGTTTGCGAGTTTGATTCACGTTAATAGGAAAGATACGATCTTTATGAACGAAAATAATCTGACACATTTTGATGCCGCCGGCAACGCAGTGATGGTGGATGTGAGCGAAAAGCCGGTCACCTTCCGGGAAGCCACGGCCCACGGCATCATCACCATGAACGCCGAGACCTTTGCTGCCGTGGAAAACGGCACCGTGAAAAAAGGCGATGTGCTGGGCGTGGCCCGCATTGCAGGCATTATGGCCACCAAGCGCACCAGCGAGCTGATCCCGCTGTGCCATCCGCTGCCGCTGACCAAGGTGAGCATCGACTTTACGCTGCTCCCGGAGCGGCAGGCCGTGGAAGCCCGCTGCACCGCCAAGACCAGCGGCGTTACCGGCGTGGAGATGGAGGCCCTGACCGGCGTTTCCACCGCGTTGCTGACCATCTACGATATGTGCAAGGCTGTGGACAAGGGCATGGAACTGTGCGAGATCCATCTGGAAGAAAAGACTGGCGGCAAGAGCGGCCACTATATCCGGGCGGAGGGCGGCTATGTTTGATCGTTACCAGCGCGAGATCCATTATCTGCGCCTGTCGGTGACCGACCTGTGCAACCTGCGCTGCCGCTACTGTATGCCGGGCGGCGTGGAGAAGCTGGAGCGGGAAGCCGTGCTCACCTACGAGGAATTTCTGCGGCTGGCGGCATTGTTCGCGCAGTGCGGCATCGACACGGTGCGGGTCACTGGCGGCGAGCCGCTGATCCGCAAGGGCGTGGAACAGCTGGTGGCCGGGCTGAAAGCCACCCCCGGCATCCGCCGCGTGACCATGACCACCAATGCGGTGCTGCTGGCACAGCAGCTGCCTGCGCTGCTGGAGGTCGGCCTTGACAGTGTGAACATCAGCCTGGACACCTTGCGCTCGGAGGTGTTCCGGCGCATCACGGCGCGGGACGAGTTCAATGCCGTGCAGGCGGGCCTGCGCGCTGCGCTGGAAAGCCCCCTGCCGGTGAAGATCAACTGTGTGCCCCAGGCCGGCATCAACGAAGCCGAGCTGGAGGATATCGCCGCTCTGGCAAAGGACAACGACCTGCAGGTGCGGTTCATCGAGATGATGCCCATCGGCTACGGGGCGGCCATGCCCTGCATCTCCGGCCCGGAGCTGCAGGCACGGTTTGCCCGCCACTGGCCGGAACTGCACCCTGTGGAGGACGCTGCCTTTGGCGATGGCCCGGCGGTGTACTACACCGTGCCCGGCTGGAAGGGCAGCATCGGCTTCATCACGGCGGTACACGGCAAGTTCTGTGCATCCTGCAACCGGGTGCGGCTGACGAGCCAGGGCTTTCTGCGCCCCTGCCTTGCCAGCGAGGCCGGGTGCGACCTGCGGGCGCTGCTGCGCGGCGGTGCCGAGGATGCACAGCTGCTGGCGGCCATCCGGGAGACCGTATGGGCCAAACCCCGCGAACATCATTTTGAGGACAGTTCCATGCCCGCCACCCGCGGCATGTACCGGATCGGAGGATAAATTTTATGGGTAAAATTCTGGCAATCTGCACCAGCCCCCAGCGCGGCACCGTCAAGACGGCTGTGCCCAGTGCAGTCCTGACCCCGGAATGGGGCATCGTGGGCGACGCTCACGGCGGCAACTGGCACCGTCAGGTCAGCATGCTGAGCGCTGAAAAGATCGAGGCCTTCCGCAAGAAGATCTGGGTGGACTACGGTGCGTTCGGTGAGAATCTGGTCATCGAGGGCTTCGACTTCCGCAACATGCCGGTCACCAGCCGATTTGCTATCGGCAATGTGGTGCTGGAAATGACCCAGATCGGCAAGGAGTGCCACAACGACTGCGTCATCAAGCAGCAGACCGGTGAGTGCATCATGCCCCGTGAGGGCGTGTTTGCCCGGGTGATCACCGGCGGCGAGATCCATGTGGGGGACGAAGTGACCCTGCTGCCTCCGCCGGAAGACCCGCCCCTGCGGGCTGCCGTCATCACCCTGTCTGACAAGGGCAGCCGCGGCGAGCGGGAAGATAAGAGCGGCCCGCTGATCGTGGAAATGCTGACCGCTGCGGGCTATGTGGTGGAAGAAGCCCTGCTCCTGCCCGACGAGGCCAAGGCCCTGAAAGCCCAGCTCATCCGTCTGGCAGACGGCCGGCAGGTGAACCTGATCCTCACCACTGGCGGCACCGGCTTCTCGCCCAGAGACATCACCCCGGAAGCCACCTATGCCGTGGCCGACCGCAACGCCCCCGGCATCGCCGAGGCCATGCGGTACCACAGCCTGAGCATCACCCCGCGGGGAATGCTCAGCCGCGCCGCCAGTGTGCTGCGGGGCAAGACGCTCATCGTCAACCTGCCCGGCAGCCCGAAGGCTGTGCGGGAAAATCTGGAGTACATCCTGCCCAGCCTGGAACACGGTGTGCGCATCGCCGCCGGTCTGGACGGCGAATGTGCCCGCAAATAAGGTTTTGCACCCGGTGTTTTTTACAGGGCGTAGAAATAAATATTTGTTTTCCATAAAGTAAGGAGAGAAAATAGTATGAACGATCATCGCATTTCTCGTCGGAGCTTCCTGGCTGCTGCCGGCATTGCCGGTGCAGCCACTGCCCTCACTGCCTGCGGTGGTGCCTCCAGTGTGGCGTCCTCTGTAGCTTCCTCTGCCGCTGCTTCTTCCCAGGCTGCCCAGAGCGTGGAGCTTATCGTCTTTGCTGCTGCTTCCCTGACCGAGACCCTCACCGCCATCGGCGAGACCTACATGGCAGAGCACCCGGGGGTGACCTTCCAGTTCAACTTCGACTCCTCCGGCACCCTCAAGACCCAGATCCAGGAGGGTGCGGATTGCGATCTGTTCATCTCTGCCGGGCAAAAGCAGATGAACCAGCTGGACATCACCGCCTCTGCTGAGGTAAACAAGGACGGCCTGGACTTTGTGGACGCCGACAGCCGGGTAAACCTGCTGGAAAACAAGGTGGTGCTCTGCGTGCCGGAAGGCAGCGACAAGGGCATTGACAGCTTTGACGCACTGGCAGAGCACCTGAAGGCTGAGGACATCCTCTTCTGCATGGGCAACAGCGATGTGCCTGTGGGCCAGTACACCCAGAAGATCCTGGCTTACTACGACCTGGACGAGGCTGCCCTGGCTGCCGCCGGTGTCATCACCTACGGCTCCAACGTGAAGGAGGTGACCACCCAGGTCACCGAGGCCAGCGTGGATGCCGGTGTGGTCTACTGCACCGACGCCTACAGTGCCGGCCTGACCCCGGTGGACCAGGCCACCAAGGAGATGTGCGGTCAGGTCATCTACCCGGCTGCCGTGCTGAAGGCCGCCCCCAACGCCCAGGCCGCCAAGGAGTTCCTGGCTTACCTGCAGACCGACAAGGCCATGACCGTCTTTGAGGGCGTGGGCTTCAGCGCCGTAAAACAGTAAGGATAAAACAATGGACTGGTATCCTCTCTGGAACAGCCTGCGCATTGCCCTCATCAGCTGCGCGGCGGTGTTCTTCCTCGGCATTCTTGCCGCCTATTACATTGCCCGGCTGCCCCGGGTGGTCAAGGGTGTGCTGGACGTTCTGCTCACCCTGCCCATGGTGCTGCCGCCCACGGTGGTGGGCTACTTCCTGCTGCTGCTCTTCGGGGCCAAGCGGCCGCTGGGCATCTTCTTCATGGAGCACTTCGGCGTGAAGCTGGTCATGAACTGGTACAGCGCCATCTTTGCGTCCATCGTGGTGGCCTTTCCGCTGATGTACCGCACGGCCCGAGGGGCCTTTGAGAGCTTTGACGAGACCCTGGCCTGGTCGGCTCAGACGCTGGGCCAGTCCAACACCTGGATCTTCTGGCGGGTGCGGATGCCCTACTGCCGTCAGGGCATCCTGGCGGGCACGGTGCTGGCCTTCGCCCGTGCACTGGGCGAATACGGCGCCACCAGCATGATTGCAGGCTACACCCCCGGCAAAACGGCGACCATCGCCACCACGGTGTACCAGCTGTGGCGCACCAACGATGAGGCCGGTGCCATGCGGTGGGTGCTGGTGGATATCGTCATCTCGGCGGTGGTGCTGCTGGCAGTGAACCTGCTGGAGAAAAAGCAGAAAGCAGGTGGCCGCGCATGAGCCTGGAAGTGAACATTGAAAAAAAGCTGGATGGTTTCACCCTCCGGTCGCAGTTCGCAGTGGGGGATACTGCTGCGGCACTGCTGGGTGCTTCCGGCTGCGGCAAAAGCATGACCCTGCGGTGCATCGCAGGCATCGTGAAGCCGGACAAGGGCCGCATCGTGCTGGACGGCCGGGTGCTGTTCGACAGTGAGCAGCACATCGACCTGTCGCCTCAGCAGCGCGGCGTGGGACTGCTGTTCCAGAACTACGCCCTTTTCCCGAACATGACCGTGGAACAGAACCTGCTCTGCGGCCTGAAAGCGGAAAAGGACCCTGCCGTCCGGCAGGCCCGCTGCGCAGAGATGCTGCGTGCCATGCGGCTGGAGGAACTGGCAAAGCGGTACCCGGCCCAGCTCTCCGGCGGGCAGCAGCAACGGGCGGCCCTGGCCCGGATCCTGGTGGGCAAGCCGAAGATCCTGATGCTGGATGAGCCTTTCAGTGCCCTGGACAGCTACCTCCGGGAGGAGGTGGAGGGCGAAGTGGGCGCGCTGCTGGCAAACTTTGCGGGTACGGCGCTCCTCGTGACCCATAACCGGGATGAGGCCTACCGCCTGTGCCCGGAGATGATCGTTATGGACAAGGGCTGCGTGCTGCGTACCGGTGAGACCCACAGCGTCTTTGCTGATCCCCGCAGCGTCACGGCGGCCCGCCTCACCGGCTGCAAGAACATCCTGCCCTGCACCCCGGTGGATGCGCACACCGTGCGCCTGACCGGCTGGAACGTGCCGCTGCGGCTGGCTCTGCCGGTGCCGGAAAACTGCACGGCGGTGGGTATCCGTGCCCACGACTTTGCCCCTTGCGGGCCGGAGGCGCACAACGCCATCCCGGTAAAGGCGGCTTCCACCAGCGAGAACCCCTTTGACTGGAACACCATCTGCACCGCACCGGGCGGAGACGCCCGCCTGTGGTGGAAGGTGAGCAAGACCACTCTCATGGCACCGCCCCCGGCAGCCCCTGCGTATCTGTGCGCGGCACCGGAAAGCATCATGCCGCTGACGGCGGAACACGGCACAAACTAAAAAAGCCCCTGTGGGGCAAGCAGAAAACAGGGCTGGCGAAGCGCAAGCGGAGCCGACCCTGCTTTTTGCATCGGTATGTGTGCGGCGCAGGATTTCATCATTGCATAAAGGCATGGCCGGGGCTATAATACAGACGGGCAGAGCGAAACTGTGCAGTGCTCTGCTGCGGGAAAGGAGCGAGATTATGGAGCAGACTCTGCGTCAGAACGCGGACCGGATCATTGCGGCCAGCATCCGGGCGGTACTGCCGGACGAGGCGGTCCGCCGGGCTTTGCAGGAGTTTCACCCGGAGGGGCGCACCTTTCTGGTCGCTGCCGGAAAAGCTGCCTGGCAGATGGCACACGCGGCAGTGGAAACGCTGGGCCGGGTGGACGGCGGTGTGGTCGTGACCAAATATGACCATGTGAAAGGGAAAATCCCCGGTGTTGCCTGCTACGAGGCGGGCCACCCTGTGCCGGATGAGAACAGCTTTGCCGCCACCGGCAAGGCGCTGGAACTGGTGCACAGCCTGCACCCGGAGGACACGGTGCTCTTTCTGCTTTCCGGCGGCGGCAGCGCGCTGTTTGAAAAGCCGCTCATCCCCGGCACGGAGCTGCAGGACATCACCGGGCAGCTTTTGGCCAGCGGTGCGGATATCGTGGAGATGAACACCATCCGCAAGCGCCTGTCCGGCGTCAAGGGCGGGCGGTTCGCCAAAGCCTGCGCCCCGGCAAAGGTGTTCGGCATCGTGCTCAGCGACATTCTGGGCGACCCGCTGGATATGATCGCCAGCGGCCCGGCGGTGCCGGATACGTCTACCTGTGAACAGGCACTTGCCATTGCGGAAAAATACCATCTGCACCTGTCCGCTGCGGCACAGGATCTGCTGCGGCAGGAAACGCCGAAAACGCTGGACAACGTGACCACCCAGATCACCGGCAGCGTGCGGGAGCTGTGCACCGCCGCCGCAGCGGCCTGCCGGGAACTGGGATATGAACCCGTCCTCCTCACCGACCGGCTCTGCTGCGAGGCGCGGGAGGCGGGCAGTTTCCTTGGCTCCATCGTCCGCACCCACGCGGGGCAGGGCAGAAAGCTGGCCTACCTTGCAGGCGGCGAGACCGTGGTGCACCTGACCGGCAAAGGCCTGGGCGGGCGGAACCAGGAGCTGGCTCTGGCAGCGGCTCCGGCTCTTGCCGGGCTGGCAGGCTGCTGCGTGTTCTCCGTCGGCAGTGACGGCACGGACGGCCCTACGGATGCTGCCGGGGGCTATGCGGACGGCCAGACGGAAGCTGCCCTTCAGGCGGCGGGACTGGACGTGTTCCGTACCCTTGCCGACAATGATGCCTACCATGCCCTGCAGGCAGTGGGCGGGCTGATCATCACCGGTGCCACCGGAACCAACGTCAACGATGTGGCCGTTGCACTGGTAGAATAAGAGATACTGATCCACCAGCCCTTCGGCGATTCTTATGGCACCTACCGCGCCATGGAGGAAGCCTACAAGGCCGGCAAAGTCCGCGCCATTGGTGTTTTCAACTTCTACCCGGATCGCCTCATCGACATCGCACACTTTGCCGGGATCAAGCCCGCGGTCGATCAGGTGGAGACCCATGTGTTCCAGCAGCAGAAGGCGGCATGAAAAACGGTGCGGCAGACCCTGTTTTTTCAGGGTGAAGCAATTTCTTCTGCAGAGGAAGTTCCCCGGCGGCGTATTTGGGTGTATAATAGAGGCACAGAAAAAAGGAGGAACTGCCATGATCCAATTTGGCCTGCGTCTGCACGACGCCGAAAAGCTGCCCCTGGAACAGGTGCTCCCGCTGGTGCGTCAGCGGGGGTTCACCTGCGCCCACCTGGCCCTGAGCAAATCCCTCAAGGATGTGCCCAACACGCCAGGTGCCCTCACCCCCGGCTATGCCGCCTATCTGCGCCGCCTGTTTGACAAAAACGAGATCGACATTGCGGTGCTGGGCAATTACCTCAACCTTGCCCACCCGGACGAGGACGCGCTGCACGCCATCCAGGAAAAATACTATGCCCACATCCGCTTTGCCAGCCTGCTGGGCTGCGGCATGGTGGGCACCGAGACCGGTGCGCCCAATGCGGAGTACAAGTTCTGCCCGGAGTGCCGCAGCGATGCAGCCCTTGCCGCCTTTATCGAGAACTTCAAGCCGGTGGTGCGCTGCGCCGAGGAATACGGTGTGACCATTGCCATCGAGCCGGTGGTCAAGCACATCGTGTACGACGCCAAACGTGCCCGCACCGTGCTGGACGAGATCGGCAGCCACAACCTGCAGATCCTGCTGGATCCGGTGAACCTGCTGAACATGGAAAACGTGGATGCCCGCGAGGAAGTGTTCGCCGAGGCCATCGAACTGCTGGGCAAGGATGTGGCCATGATCCACTTCAAGGACTTTCTGCGCAAGGACGCCGGCGGCCAGCTGGCGGCCACCGGTGCCGGGCAGGGCGGCATGGGCGATTACCGCACCATCCTGCGCTTTGCCAAGCAGGAAAAACCCTATGTGTTCGCCACGTTGGAAAACACCACCCCGGAAAATTCGGTCCAGTGCCTGCAGTACCTGCAAAAACAGTACGATGAGTGCTGAGCGGAACCCAGAAACAGCAAAAGGGTCTGCTGCCATGAACGGCAGCAGACCCTTTTATGTCATCAATCCAGATCCAGTTTGTTCTTCATCCATTATCTTCTGCCCATGCAAGGCTGCGCTGCACGGCGCGGTGCCACTGGTGCAGCAGCTTTTCCCGCTGAGTGGGCTCCATGGCGGGGAGATACTCCATCTCACAGTTCCACAGCTTGCGCAGCTCGTCCCGGTTCTTCCACACGTCCACGGCCAGGCCGGCCAGATAGGCGGCACCCAGGGCGGTGGTCTCGCGGATGGCCGGGCGGCGCACCCGGCAGCCGATGATGTCGGCCTGGAACTGCATCAGGAAGCGGTCCCGGCTGGCACCGCCGTCTGCTTTGAGGGCGGTCAGGTGCAGGCCGGTGTCGGCCTCCATGGCGTGCACGAGGTCGGCGACCTGATAGGCGATGGACTCCTGAGCCGCCCGGATAATGTGCTCCCGGCGGGTGCCGCGGGTGATGCCCACGATGCAGCCGCGGGCGTGCATATCCCAGTTGGGCGCACCCAGCCCGGTAAAGGCAGGCACCAGATACACGCCGCCGTTGTCCGGCACCTTCTGGGCGTAGTATTCGGCATCGCGGCTCTCGCTGAACAGCCGCAGCTCGTCCCGCAGCCACTGGATGACGGCACCGCCCACGAACACCGAGCCTTCCAGTGCGTACTCCACCTTGCCGCCCAGCCCTACCGCAATGGTGGTGACCAGACCGTTCTTGCTCTCGCAGGGGGTGTCGCCGGTGTTCATCAGCAGAAAACAGCCGGTACCATAGGTGTTCTTTGCCTCCCCGGGGGCAAAGCAGGTCTGCCCGAACAATGCCGCCTGCTGGTCACCGGCCATGCCGGCAATGGGAACTTTCACGCCCTGGATCTCGGTATAGCCGTAGATCTCGCTGGAGGAGCGCACCTGGGGCAGCATGGCGCGGGGGATGTTCAGGGCTTTGAGCAGGGTGTCGTCCCAATCCAGCTTATGGATGTCATACAGCATGGTACGGGAAGCATTGGTCACGTCGGTGGCGTGCACGGCCCCGCCAGTCAGCTTCCACAGCAGCCAGCTGTCCACCGTGCCGAACAGGATCTCGCCCTTTTCGGCACGCTCCTGGGCACCCTCCATGTGGTCGAGGATCCAGCGGATCTTGGTGGCGGAAAAATAGGCGTCCGGCAAAAGGCCGGTGGTCTGGCGGATGTGTTCGGTCAGACCCTGAGCCACCAGCCCGTCCACGATGGGCGCGGTGCGGCGGCACTGCCAGACAATGGCATTGTAGATGGGCATCCCGGTGGTTTTGTCCCACAGGATGGTGGTCTCGCGCTGGTTCGTGATGCCGATGGCGGCCAGATCTGCCGCGCGGATGTTGCTCTGGGCGATCACCTCCATCATCACGGCGTACTGGCTGGACCAGATCTCCATGGGGTTGTGTTCTACCCAGCCTTCCTTCGGGTACAGCTGGGTGAATTCCTTCTGGCTCACGGCCAGGATATTCTGCCGGTCATCGAAGAGGATGGCACGGGAACTTGTGGTGCCCTGGTCCAGGGCAAGGATGTATCGGGACATGACAAGGACCTCCTGCATGAAAAATTGCTGGTTCCAGTATAGCAGGATTTGCCCGGAATAAAAAGTGCAGCACACAACAAAATTGCAGAAAATTGGAGAAACTGTCCAGAAAGAACTGCACAAATATAAAAATTTACAAGAAATTCAAATAATTCCGTATTGTAACTTTTTTGTCAATGTGGTATGCTGAAAAGCAGAAAAAGCGCTGCCGGTGCAGGCAGCGCAAAAAGTTTGGAGGACTTTGTATTATGGCTGACCGTATCGTTCTGAATACTATTTCCTACCATGGCCACGGTGCCATCGAGAACATCGTGCCGGAGCTGACCGCCCGCGGCTACCACAAGGCTTTCGTCTGCTCTGACCCTGACCTGATCAAGTTCGGCGTCACCAAGAAGGTCACCGACCTGCTGGATGCCGCCGGTTTTGCCTACAGCGTTTACAGCGAGATCAAGCCCAACCCCACCATCGCCAACGTGCAGGACGGCGTGGCCGCTTTCAAGGCTGCTGAGGCAGACTGCATCGTGACCATCGGCGGCGGCTCCTCCATGGATACCGCAAAGGCCATCGGCATCATCATCAATAACCCCGAGTTTGCGGACGTCCGCTCTCTGGAAGGCGTTGCCCCCACCAAGAAGCACGCGGTGTTCACCATCGCTGTGCCCACCACCGCCGGCACTGCTGCTGAGGTCACCATCAACTACGTCATCACCGATGTGGAGAAGAAGCGCAAGTTCGTCTGCGTTGATACCAATGATATCCCGGAGATCGCCGTGGTTGACCCGGATATGATGTCCTCCATGCCCAAGGGTCTGACCGCCGCCACCGGTATGGATGCCCTGACCCATGCCATCGAGGGCTACATCACCAAGGGTCACTGCACCATCTCGGATATGTTCCATCTGGAGGCCATCAAGCTCATCAGCGAGAACCTGCGCGGTGCCGTGCAGAACACTCCGGAAGGCCGCGAGGGCATGGCACTGGGCCAGTACATCGCCGGTATGGGCTTCTCCAATGTGGGCCTGGGTATCGTGCACTCCATGGCACACGGCCTGTCCGCCCTGTATGACACCCCCCACGGTGTGGCCTGCGCCATCCTGCTGCCGGTGGGCCTGGAGTACAACAAGACCGTGGCCGGTGAGCGCTACCGTGCCGTCGGCAAAGCCATGGGCGTGAAGGGCATCGACGAGATGAACGACGCTGAGGCAGCCGATGCTACCATCGCCGCCGTCAAGCAGCTGAGCGCGGATGTGGGCATCCCTGCAAACCTGCACGGCATCCTGAAGGAAGAGGATATTCAGTTCCTGGCTGAGTCCGCCTATGCCGACGCCTGCCGCCCGGGCAACCCCCGTGACACCAGCGTGGAAGAAATCGTGGAGCTGTATAAGAGCCAGCTGTAAACCCGCTGCCTGAACCACCTGCGTAAACCAAAGGCCCCGCACCGTTCCAAAGAAAACGGTGCGGGGCCTTTTTGCGTTTCGATGTAAAAATTATTCGGCAGCCTTGGCCTGCTCCACAAAGGCGGCAATCTTGTCCACCTGGATCTCTGCCACGGCGCGGCCAGTGTCATACACCCGGCGCAGCTGAGCGGGATCCCGCTCCATGGAGCCGATCTCCAGCGGAATGGGCGGGCGGATGATAAAGGCCTGGCCGGTCTGCTCCAGCATGGCAATGTGTTCCAGCGTCTCGTTGTAGCGCTCATGGCGGTCGGCCACGGCCTCCACAAAGGCCGGGTAGCGCAGGTAGCGCGCCCGGATGGCGGGCAGCATCTTGTTTTTCTTCTTCACAAAGCCCTTGGGCTGGGTGAGCACGATGAGGTTGCGCTTGTAGCCGATGGACTCGAAAAAGCGCACCGGGATGGAATCCGCGATGCCGCCGTCCAGCAGCTTATAGTGGCCGATCTTCACGATCTTTGCGGCCAGCGGCATGGAGGCCGAAGCCTGCATCCACTGGATGTCCTCGGCGTCACCGGTGCGGCACTTATGGTAGATGGGGTCGCCGGTGCGCACATCGGTGCAGACCACGAAAAAGTCCATGGGGTTTTCCCGGAAGGCCTTGGCATCGAAGGGATCCAGTTTTTCCGGCACCGTGTGGTAGCAGAACTGCTCACTGTACAGGTTGCCGGTGCGCAGCAGATTGCCGAAGCTGGCATAGCGCTTATCGTTGCAATATTCCGTATTATAGCGGATGGTGCGCCCGATCTGGTGCGACTTATAGTTGCAGCCGAACACTGCCCCCGCCGACACACCAATGGCACCGTCCAGCACGATGCCGTGTTCCATCAGCACGTCCAGAACGCCAGCGGTGAACATACCGCGCATGGCGCCGCCTTCCAGCACAAGTCCCGTTTTCATAACAGATCTCCCTCTCCTCCGGCCGGCGTACAGGAACCGGCCTCTCTTCCAAGTATACTCAAAATTCTGCAAAGCACAAGAGCGGCGAAAGCCAAAAATCACGCGGCAGTTTTGCGGAGTTTCGGTGCTTTTTGCCATAGGCATTCTTTTCGGGAATGCATAGGCAAACGGGGCACGAATTTTTTCAAATTTGGGCACAAAGCCACTTGCCAAAGCCGGGCAGTTCCGTTATACTAGGTGAAAACTGCAGGATGGGGGCACGGTGATGTGCCCCGGAATGGAAAACAAGGCTGGAGGACAAAGACTGCTTATGAAGATGCTGGAAGATCGTATCCGCGCAGACGGCATTGTGCGCGAGGGAAATGTGCTCAAGGTTGACAGCTTTATCAACCATCAGATGGATATCCCGCTGTTCCGCGAGATGGCCCGCGAGTGGAAGCGCCTGTTTGCAGGAAAGACCATCAACAAGGTGCTCACCATCGAGGCCAGCGGCATCGGCATTGCCGCCATCGTGGCCAGCGAGTTCAATGTGCCGGTGGTGTTCGCCAAAAAGTCCATGAGCATCAACCTCGACTACAACAATTACGAGACCAAGATCCAGTCCTTCACCCATAAAAAGATCTATAATGTCATCGTGTCCAAGAAGTTCCTCACCCCGGAGGATCATGTGCTGATCATCGACGATTTCCTGGCCAACGGCTGCGCCCTGATGGGCCTGCTGGATCTGGCACAGGAAGCCGGCGCCACTGTGGAGGGCATCGGCATCGCCGTGGAAAAGGGCTTCCAGCAGGGCGGTGAGCTCATCCGCAGCAAGGGCATCCAGCTGGAGAGCCTTGCCATCGTGGAGTCCATGAACAGCGAGACCGGCGAGATCGTGTTCCGCGAGCAGCCCCACCAGAACTGAACTCCTTCCGTCATCGCTTGCGCGATGCCACCTCCCTCAATGAGGGAGGTTTTTTTGCTGTTTTAGGTGGCTCGCCCTCTCAGGCGCTATCGCGCCAGCTCCCCCAGAGGGGGAGCCAAGAGTCTGACCGTAACGCTTCTTGCCTCTCCCTTTGGGAGAGGTGACATTGCGTGAGCAATGGCGGAGAGGGCGAGGCAGTGAACCCTTTTTATGTCCCATCCGCACTGTCGCCGTCCGCCGGCAGGGCAGCGGCCTGTTCGGCGGGGCTGTCCACGGCGGCACGGGGCACGCCCTGATAGACAAGGGTCTGTTCCAGAACCTCGGCACATACCGGGGCCGAAAGGCTGCCGCCGGCGGTGGTCCAGCTGTGAGGCTCATCCAGGCAGACCAGGCACAGGAATTGCGGGTCGTCGATGGGAGCCACGGCCACAAAGCTGGCGATGCGGGCCTTTTCGTCGGCGCTGTCCAGCTTCTGGCTGGTGCCGCTCTTGCCGCCCACCCGGTAACCGGCGATCTGTGCGTTGCGTCCACCGCCGTACAGCACCACGGCTGCCATCATCTCCCGCATGATGGCAGAGGTCTCGGTTTTGATCACCTGCCGTTTGCACACGGGGTCCCGGTGCTCCAGCACGGTGCCGTCCGGGGAGAGGATGTCCGATACCAGATAGGGCTGCATCAGTCTGCCGCCGTTGACCACCGCGCACACGGCGGCGGCCATTTCCAGATAGGAGATCTTGCTGCTCTGCCCGAAGGCACAGGAGGCCAGTTCCACCGGGCCCATGCGGTCGGCGGTGTAGTACAGGCTCTTTTTCGGCTCTGCAGGCAGGTCGATGCCGGTGGACTCCCGCAGACCGAAGGCGGCAAAATAATCGCAGAAGGCCTCCTTGCCCAGCCTTGCACCGATCTGGATAAAGCTCTGGTTGCAGGAATTTTCCAGTGCCTGGGTCACGGTCTGTGTGCCGTGGCGCTTGTGGTTGGCGCAGTGGAACCGGGTGCCCGCCACCGAGATGGACTCCCCGCAGTAAAAGCTGGAATGCCGGGTGATGGCTCCGGCGTCCAGCGCGGCGGCACAGGTGATGAGTTTGAACACGCTGCCCGGCTCGTACAGGTCGCTCACGGCCTTGTTGCGCCACTGGGTCTGCTGAGCCAGCTGCAGGGCTGCGGCCCGCTGCTCCCCGGAGAGGGCGTCCACGGCGGCGCGGGCGGCTTTGTCGTAGATGACCCGCGGCTGGTTGGGGTCGTAGGCCGGGGTGGTGGACATGGCCAGCACGGCCCCGGTGTTCACGTCCAGCACGATGCCCACGGCGCGGGCGGCCACATGGTGTTCCTGTACAGCATAATTCAACGCGTTTTCGAGATAATGTTGAATGGTTGCGTCAATGGTCAGCCGCAGGCTTCTGCCCTCCACCGGGAACTGCTCGGTCTCGTAGCTCTGCTCCAGCGTGTAGCCCCAGGCGTTCACGGCGGTGAGCACCACGCCGTTCTGGCCGGTGAGCTGCTCGTTGTATTCCAGCTCCAGCCCGCTCACACCGGCGTTGTCCACATTGGTAAAGCCCAGCACCGATGCCAGAAATTCGCCCTGCGGGTACCAGCGCTTGCTGTCCTGATTGATGCGGATACCGGTGATGTTGTTTTCCTCGCAGAAATCCCGCACAGCGTCCGCTGTGGCCCGCTCCACCCGGTAGCGCAGCAGGCAGTCGTTGGAGGTGCGGTCGCTGAACTTTTCCAGCAGGGCGGCTTCGTCCAGCTCCAGGATCTGCGCAAGGCCATGGGCGGCCAGCTCCAGTTTGTCGGCGGGCATCTCCCGCGGGCTGGCCCGCAGGGTCCAGCAGCTGCTGTTGGCGGCCAGCAGCACGCCGTCGGCGCTGTAGATGCGGCCCCGGTCGGCGGGCACTATGGTGTCCCGCAACTGCTGGCCCAGTGCCCGCTGGGTGTACCAGTCCCCGGCGGCCAGCTGCAGCCAGTAAAGCCGGGCGGCCAGCCCGGTAAAGCAGACCCCACACAGGACGAGCGCTACCAGCCGCGCCCGGAGGCGGAGATCCCGCTCCGGCAGGGTGCGCAGAGGTTCGGGCCTGAACATGGGCGGCACCTCCTTTTCCGGCTTATCCTATGCGGGCAGGGCCTGCGTGTATGACAGGCGGGCGGCCTGCGTAGAATAAAGGAGGCTGTTTTTTCTGCAAGACCGGAGGTGATGAGGATGCACAAGGCTGCGGTGCCTGCCCGGCGGGGGCTGCTGCGTCCGCTGCCCGCCATGGATCTGCCCTTTCTGATCTTGGTGCTCACCCTGGTGGGCTTCGGGCTGGTGATGCTGTACAGTGCCAGCAGTGCGGTGGCGCTGTACCGGCGGGGCGATGCCTGGGCCTATGTGCGGCCGCAGCTGCTGTATGCGGCCATGGGCATCGGGGCCATGTGGGCGGCCAGCCGGGTGGACTACCACATTTATCACAAACTGGCCTGGCCGCTGCTGGCCCTCTCGCTGGTGCTGCTGGTCGTGGTGCTGTTCATGCCGGAGTACAACGGCTGCAAACGCTGGCTGGTGCTGCCAGGGCTGGGCACCCTGCAGCCCAGTGAGATCGCCAAATTTGCGGTGGTGCTGGTGTTTGCCCACATCGTTTCCCTCAACCACAGCCGGATGGAGAGCTTTGCGGTGGGGGTGGTGCCCTTTGCGCTGGTGCTGGGGGCAGTGGCTGTGCTCATGCTGCTGGAACCGCACCTGTCCGGTACGGTGCTGATTTTGGGCATCGGGGCAGTGCTCATGTTCGTGGGCGGCACCGGGCTGCGGTGGTTCGTGCTGGCGGCCGTGGGCGGCGCGGGCGCCATCGGGGCGGCCATCGTCATCATGCCGGATCTGGTGCCTTATGCGGCCAGCCGCCTGAGCTCCTGGCTGGACCCCTTTGCCGACCCGCTGGGCGACGGCCACCAGACCATCCAGAGCCTGTACGCCATCGGCTCCGGCGGGGCCGTGGGGCTGGGGCTGGGCAACAGCCGCCAGAAGCACCTGTTCGTGCCGGAACCCCAGAACGACTTCATCTTTTCCATCCTGTGCGAGGAGCTGGGGTTTGTGGGGGCCTGCGCGGTGATCCTGCTGTTCAGTCTGCTGCTGCTGCGGGGCGTCACGCTGGCGGCCCACGCGCCGGACCGCTTCGGGGCACTGCTGGTGGTGGGGTTCGTGGTGCAGGTGG
>CABQHF010000003.1 GCA_902463905.1 uncultured Faecalibacterium sp.
GACCGTCTGGCTACCCTGCTGGACGACATGCACGAGACCATGATCGCCGCCGACGGCGTGGGGCTGGCCGGCCCGCAGGTGGGTATGCTGCGCCGCCTGTTCGTGGTGTGGGACACCACCGATGCCCCGGAGGAGATCCCGGAAGATTACGAGTACAAGTTCATCGACTTTGTCAACCCGGAGATCCTGGCTGTGTCTGAGGAAGAAGAGACCGCCTACGAGGGCTGCCTGTCCTTCCCCGGCCACAACGGTGCAGTGACACGCCCCGTTGCCGTCAAGGTGCGCGCACAGGATCGCCACGGCAACTGGTTCGAGCTGGAAGCCGAGGACCTGCTGGCCCGCTGCATCCAGCATGAGAACGACCATCTGGACGGCATCACCATCATGCAGTCCAGCGAGTACTTCTACGAGGATACCGAGGAAGGCAAGAAGGCAGCCCGCGAAGCGAAAGGAAACAAGTAATGCGCATTCTGTTTATGGGCACCCCGGACATTGCCGCCGCGTGCCTCAAGGCTCTGTATGAAGCAGGGCACGACATCTGCGCGGTGTACACCCGGCGCGACAAGCCGGTGGGCCGCAAACAGGTGCTTACCGCTCCGCCGGTCAAGGAAGTGGCACTGGAGCACGGCACCCCGGTATTCCAGCCCCGAACCCTGCGGGATGGCAGCGAGGATGCCAACATCCGTGCCCTTGCCCCGGAACTGATCGTGGTGGTGGCTTACGGCTGCATCCTGCCCAAGTCGGTGCTGGAACTGCCGAAGTACGGCTGCATCAACCTGCACGTCTCGCTGCTGCCGAAGTACCGCGGCAGTGCTCCAGTGCAGTGGTCGGTGCTGAACGGTGATGTCGAGACCGGCGTGTCCATCATGCAGATGGACGAAGGTCTGGACACCGGCGACGTGCTGTGCTGCGAGAAGATCGCCATCGGCCCGGAGGAGACCAGCGGCGAGCTGTTCGACCGGGTGACGGCCGTGGGTGCCCGCGTGCTGTGCGAGGTGGTTCCGGCCATTGCTGCCGGGGCCCTGACGCCGCAGCCCCAGGACCATGCAAACGCTACGCTGGCCCCGATGCTGAACAAGGAAATGGCGGAGTTCCGCCTGACCGAATCCGCCGCCCACATCCACAACTGGGTGCGCGGCATGAACCCCTGGCCCTGCGCCTGGTTCGTGACCTCCGGCGGCAAAAAGGTCAAGGTGGTGGAGTGCCGTGCGGTCGCCTCTCAGGGGGAAGCCCCGGGCACCGTGCTGGCAACAAAGCCCCTCACCGTGGCCTGTGCTGACGGCGGCATCCAGCTGCTGCAGGTGGTGCCGGAAGGCAAAAAGCTCATGGATGGCACCTCCTTTGCGGCCGGTCTGCGCCTGAAAACGGGGGACGTCCTCTGATGGCGGCCAATCCGCGGGCGGCGGCGGTCGCCGCGCTGGTGCGGCAGGAGCAGGACGGCTTTTCCAACCTGATCCTGGACGCCGAACTCAAGCGCCAGAAGCTGGAAGGCCGCGACAAGGCCTTTGCCAGTGCCATTTTTTACACAGTGCTGGAACACCGGGGCACACTGGACTATATTCTGGAACAGTTTCTGCCCAAGGGTCTGGCAAAGCTGGATGCCCCGGTGCGCGAGATCTTGCGTGCTGCGCTGGCACAGGCCCGCTATATGCAGGTGCCGGTATCGGCTGCCGTCAATGAGGCGGTCAAGCTGACCCGGAGCTTCAAGAAATCCAGTGCATCCGGGCTGGTCAACGCTGTGCTGCGCCGCGCCTGTACCTATGATCTGGACACGGCAGTGTTCAGGGATGACATAGAGCGCCTGATGGTGCTGGGCTCGGCCGGGCGGGATGTGGCAGCATTCCTGCACAAAAACTACCCGGACGAAGCACTGGACATCCTCACTTATAAGTCAGACGGTGGCCTGACCAGCCTGCGGGCAAACTCGCTCAAGGCAGATGCCGCTGCGCTGTGCGAAAAGCTCACCGCCCTCGGCGTGCGGGAGGTGCGGCAGGGCGTAGTGCCCGGCAGCGTGCTGGCACGGTTCGAGGGCAGCCCCGCCGATCAGGATCTGTTCCGGCAGGGATATTATCATGTGGAAGGGCAGGCCAGCCAGCTGGCAGCCCTCTGTGTGGAAGCAAAACCCGGCGAGACCGTGCTGGATCTGTGTGCCGCCCCCGGCGGCAAGACCCTGCTGCTGGCCGAAGAGATGCAGAACACCGGTGCGCTGTACAGCTGTGATGCGGCCGAGAACCGCGTGCAGCTCATCCGCACCGCCGTGGAACGCATGGGCTTTACCAACGTGAAAACACTTTGCAACGATGCAACGCAGGCAAACCCCGCTTTGCCGCAGGCCGACCGCATTCTGGCGGATGTGCCCTGCAGCGGCCTGGGCATCCTGGCAAAAAAGCCGGATCTGCGCTATAAAAAGCTGGACCCGGCCCGGCAGGCTGAATTATTGGCCACTCAGGCGGCCATTCTGGATACAGCGGCCCTGCTGCTCAAGGCCGGCGGACGGCTGGTCTACTCCACCTGCACCATTGAGCCGGAAGAAAACCAGCTGCAGATCCGGGCATTCCTGCAGCGGCACCCGGAGTTCTGCGTGGCAGAGCCTGCCGTGGCCTTCCCGGCAGGCATGACGGTAACCGAATATGGGGCGCTCTCGGTGCCCACCCGCACCGGCATGGACGGCTTTTTCCTCTGTGCGCTGCAAAAAACGCGCTGAGAGGTGCAATGCCGCCGTGTACTGGTTCGTATTGATCAATAGGAGAACACAATGGAACAAAAACGCTGTATTTCTTCGCTGACGCTGGCGGAGCTTTCCGCTGAGCTCAAGGCGCTGGGGCAGCCGGGCTTCCGGGCCAAGCAGATCTTCCACTGGGTGCACCAGAAGCTGGTCACCGAGTTTTCGGCCATGACCGACCAGCCCAAGATCCTGCTGGCCAAGCTGGAAGAAACCTTCTACATCGCTGCCCCGCAGATCGAGCGCCGTCAGGAAGCAAAGGATGGCACCGTGAAGTATCTGCTGCGCATGGCTGACGGCAACTGCATCGAGACGGTGGTCATGCGCTATCACTACGGCAACACGGTGTGCGTGTCCACCCAGGTGGGCTGCCGCATGGGCTGCCGCTTCTGCGCTTCCACTCAGGCCGGCCGTGTGCGCAACCTGGAGGCGGGCGAGATCTGTTCCGAGATCTACACTGCCCAGAAGGATATCGGAGAGCGCATTTCCCACATCGTGCTCATGGGCATCGGTGAGCCGCTGGATAATTTCGACGAAGTGATGCGTTTTCTGGAAAACATCACCTCGCCGGAGGGCGTCAATATCGGGATGCGCAACATCAGCCTGTCCACCTGCGGCCTTGTGCCCAAGATCGACAAGCTCGCGGAGAAGAAACTGCAGCTCACCCTGTCGGTTTCGCTGCACGCACCCAACAACGAGATCCGCAGCAGCATGATGCCGGTGAACGACGCCTACCCGGTGGAGCAGCTGATCCAGACGGTGCGCCGCTATCAGGGCACCACCGGCCGCCGGGTCAGCTTTGAATATTCTATGGTGCGCGGCGTCAACGATTCCGACGCCTGCGCAAAGCAGCTGGCGGATCTGATCCGCGGCATGGGCGCACACGTCAACCTGATCCCCATCAACCCGGTGGACGGCAGCCCCTATTCCGCCACCGATGCGGCCAATGTGCGCCGCTTCCAGCAAAAGCTGGAAAGTCTGGGCGTCAACGCCACAGTGCGCCGCCGCCTGGGCAGTGAGATCAGCGCCGCCTGCGGCCAGCTGCGCCGTGACGAAATGAACGGGAAGGCATAAACAGAGGGAGAAGCCTATGAAACTTGCAGGAAAAACGGACGTCGGGCTTGTCCGCCAGGACAATCAGGACGATTACCGTGCCGGGCAGCTGCCCGGAGATGCAGCCTGGGCACTGGTGTGTGACGGCATGGGCGGCGCACGCGGCGGCAGGGAAGCATCCCAGAGCGCGTGCGATGTGATCGAGCGCTGCTTTCAGGAGCACTACAACAAGTGCCTGCCCGGAGAGGAAGAGCTTTTTCTCAAAAAGACACTGGTCAGCGCCAACCGCTTCGTGTTCCAGAAATCCATCCGGGAGGAATCCCTGGCCGGGATGGGCACCACGGCGGTGTGCGCACTGGTGCGCTCCGGCAGAGCCTACCTGTGCCATGCAGGCGATTCCCGGGCCTATCTGTTCCGGGATGGCAGTCTGACACAGCTCACCCATGACCACTCCTATGTACAGGAGCTGGTGGACTGCGGCACCATCACCGTGGAAGAGGCCGAGCATCACCCCCAGAAGAACATCATCACCCGCGCCCTTGGCGTGGATTACCGGCTGGACCCGGAGTTCACCAGCATTGCCGTGCATCCGGGCGACATCCTGCTGCTGTGCTCGGACGGCCTGACCAATACTGTGCCCCGGCCTCAGCTGGAACAGCTGTTGCGCACGGGCAGCTTCTATGATCTGCCGGATCTTCTGATCAGAACCGCCAACGGGAACGGCGGCAAGGACAATATCACGGCCTTGCTGCTGGGTGTGGAACCGCTGGAGGTGCACCATGGATAATCTGATTGGCAAAAAACTGGACGGCCTGTATGAGGTGAAAGAACTCATCGGTTCCGGCGGCATGGCCAATGTGTACAAGGCGGTCATGCTGGGGCACAACGGCCCGGTGCCGGCCGGCACGGTGGTGGCTGTCAAGGTGCTCCGGCAGGAGTACACCCACGACCCGGAACTGGTGCGCCGGTTCAAGAATGAGTCCAAGGCCATCTCGCTGCTCAACCACCCCAACATCGTCAAGGTGTACGATGTCTCGGTCAACGACCAGCTGCAGTATATCGTGATGGAATATGTGGATGGCATGACCCTGCGGGAATACCTCAACGAACGCGGAGGCAAACTCACCAGCCGGGAGACTGTGCACTTCATCTCACAGATCCTCAAGGCGCTGGAGCACGCCCATGCCAACGGCGTGGTGCACCGGGACATCAAGCCCCAGAACATCATGCTGCTGGACAACGGCCAGCTGCGCATGATGGATTTTGGCATCGCACGCATCTCCCGTGCCGAGAATCAGTTGCTCAGCGGCAAGACCATGGGCAGCGTACACTATATCAGCCCGGAGCAGGCCAAAGGCGACGAGACCGACTGCACCAGCGACATCTATTCTGTGGGTGTCATGATGTACGAGATGCTCTCCGGCCATCTGCCGTTCGATGCGGATGATGCCGTGGAGGTCGCCATCAAGCAGATCTCGGATCAGCCCAAGCCCCTGCATGAGATCGCGCCGCAGGTGCCCGCCGCGTTGGTGGAGATCACCGAAAAGGCCATGGCAAAGCTGCCCCAGAACCGCTATGCCTCGGCCCGCGAGATGCTGGACGCGCTGGACACCTATGTGCAGAACCCGTCCGTTATGTTCGAGTATCAATATATCACTGAAGATGCACCCGAAAAGGTGGTGAAACGTACGATGAATCAGAACAAAGCAGCCCGTCAGAACACGCAGCATCAGAGCGAGTCCGCTCCCCGCAGCAAAAAGGCAAAGCGCAAGCGCCGGTCGGCCTTTCTGCCGGTGTTGTTCGGCATCACGATCGCTTTTGCACTGGCCTGCCTTGCCCTGTGCTGGCTGATCCTGAACGACTCCTCCAACCTGATGAACAACAAGGCCGATGTCACCCTGAACGATTACATCGGCATGACCCAGGAGGAAGCTCAGGCCACCGAGCAGGTGGCTTCCGGCCAGATCAGTGTGACCTGGGAGCAGGAGTACAACAGCAACTATGCTGCCGGCTATATCTACAAACAGTCGCCGGTATCCGGCCGCACCGTGCGCGAGGGCCAGGGCGTGACCCTGACCGTCAGCCTGGGCACCCAGTATGTCACCGTGCCGGATCTGACCAACTATGTGCAGTCCGACGCGGAACAGCAGCTCAAGAACCTGGGTGTCTCCGTTCTGGTGACCCAGGCTGTGGACACCTCGGTGGCTTCCGGTGCTGTGATCCGCACGGACCCGGCCGCCGGCACCCAGGTGGAAGCCGGTTCTACCGTGGTGGTCTATGTCAGCCGCCCGCAGGTGGCTACCACCACCAAGGTGCCTTCGCTGTCCGGCATGAGCGTGGATGATGCCCGCACCCTGCTGGTGCAGAACCATCTGGGTCTGGGCAGCCAGACCGAGCAGTACAGTTCCCAGCCTGCAGGCACCGTTATCGGGCAGGACCCGGCTGCCGGCTCCACTGCCAAGCTGAACAGCCGCGTCAACATCACCGTAAGCGCCGGGCCGGAGCCTGAACCGAAACCCGAAGCACCCAGCGAGAGCGGCAGCGACTGGTGGGGCAATCTGTGGGGCGGCGGCTCCTCTTCCAGTTCCTCCAGCGCAGAGACGGAAGAACCTGCAGCCAGCAGCAGTGAGGGTGGTTCTGCCCTTACCGACTGGTGGACTTCGCTTCTGGGCTGACGGAGGCGTGCATGAACGGTTATATCGTAAAGGGCATTGGCGGATTCTATTACGTCAAAACGCCGGACGGCATCGTGGAATGCAAGCCCCGCGGCATTTTCCGCAAACAGAAGATCACCCCGGTGGCCGGGGATGAAGTTACGCTGGAGACCGAGAACGGTGCATCCGTCATTGCGCAGATCGCCCCGCGCAGGAACGTGTTCGTGCGGCCGCCGGTGGCAAACCTGGATGTGCTGTTTCTGGTGGCCAGCACCACCCAGCCTACTCCCAGTACCCTGGTGCTGGATAAGCTCTCCGCCATCGCGGTGGACAAAGGCGTGCAGCCGGTGATCGTGTGCACCAAGGGCGACCTTGCCGAGGCAGAGTTCCTGCGCAGCGCCTATGAAAAATCCACCCTGCCGTTCATCCGCATTGATTATGAGAGCGGGGCAGGGCTGGACGACGTAAAGCAGTGGATTGGCGGTCGGCTGTGTGCCTTCTGCGGAAACTCCGGCGTGGGCAAATCCACCCTGCTCAATGCACTGCTGCCGGATGCGGCGCGGGAAACCAGTTCCATCAGCCAAAAGCTGGGCCGCGGCCGCCACACCACCCGTGAGGTGACCATCTTTGAGGCCTTTGGAGGCCGCATCGCCGACACGCCGGGCTTTGCCAGCCTGGAAGCGAACCGGGCGGGTTTTATCCCCAAGGAAAACTTGGAACACGCGTTCCCGGAGTTCGGCCCCTATCTGGGGCAGTGCCAGTTCACCGGCTGCTCCCACCGGGCCGAAAAAGGCTGCGCCGTGCGGGCCGCTCTGGCAGAGGGCAAACTCTCCCGGACCCGGTACGACAGCTACTGTGCCATGTACGATGAGGTCAAGGACGTCAAGGACTGGCAGCGCCCCAAATTTTAAAAGCAAGGAAGGTTCATTATGGCACGATGTGTGATCCTTTCGGCCTGCCCGGTCTCTCCGGCGCTGGCCAGTCTGCTGCGGGAGGATGATTTTATCATCGCCTGTGATGCAGGCTACCGCAACTGTGTGCCTTTGCACTGCAAACCCCATGTGATCGTGGGCGACTTCGATACCGCTCCCTGCCCGCAGCAGGAGGATGATGAGATCGTTGTTCTGCCCCACGTCAAGGATGATACTGATACGGAATACGCAGCCAGGCTTGCCGCGCAGAAGGGCTTTGATGAAGTGCTCCTGCTGGGCGGCCTCGGCGGCAAGCGGCTGGAACACACCCTTGCCAACCTGTGCACCGGCCTTGGGCTGGAAAAGCACGGGGTGCGTGCCACATTGCAGGACGAACGCAGCCGTATCACTTTCGTGATGCCCGGCGAGACCCGCCGCTACCCCAAAGGCGATTTCTTCTATTTCTCTGCCTTCCCCATGGAGGGCAGAGCCAGCGGCGTGTACGAGCGCGGCTCCTACTACGAGCTGACCGACGCAGAACTGACTGCAGGCTACCCCCTTGGCGTCAGCAATGAGTATGCCGAAGGTTCCGACTGTATCACGGTGTCCACCCGCGAAGGGGCACTGGTCATCGTGGAAACGGTGGCGGACTGAGCTTTTTCCGGTGATCCCGGAACATTCCGGCTTCAAACTGCTTATAGTGTGGTATCAGACGGAAAGGTGGGATCGGGATGCAGGTGATCGTATTCAGAAGTCCCCGGCTGCTGCGCGGCGTGCTGCGCAGGCTGTTCGGCATCCGGAAGGAAACACAGGAATAGCACAAACCCATGCAAAGCTCCCGTCGGGCAGACCCCGGCGGGAGTTTTTTGCT
This sequence comes from uncultured Faecalibacterium sp., assembly GCA_902463905.1. Taxonomy (GTDB): domain Bacteria; phylum Bacillota; class Clostridia; order Oscillospirales; family Ruminococcaceae; genus Faecalibacterium. Next base: position 8,212 of record CABQHF010000003.1, read on the forward strand.
GCATATTTTCCGGCCCAGAGACATACCGTGTGGTAGAAGCGGACAGGGAAAGGAGCATTTTGCATGGAGCTGAAGATTTTTCGGGACACGATGCCGCAGGCGGGCACGGTGTGCACCGTCCGGGCAGAACTCCCGCTGGAGACCGAGATCCTGGTCTCAGACTATCTGCCGCCGGTGTTCAAGCTGGTCAAGTGCTTTGCAAAGCCGGTCATTCTGCAAAAGCAGCTGCAGCCGGGGCGGCTGACGCTGGAGGGCTATCTGCGCTGCACAGTGTATTATCAGGGCGAGGAGGGCGCAGGCCTCTGCCAGACCGAGCAGAAACTGCCCTTTACCAAACAGCTGGAACTGCCGGAATTCTCTTTCACGGCCTGGACAGCCGTGGTGGAGGGGCAGACTGAATACCTCAACAGCCGGGTGGTCAACCCGCGCCGGATGGAGATCCGAGGTGCCGTGGGGCTGGTGGTGACGGTGCGCACCCAGGATAAAGCTGAGGTGATCACCGCGCTGGCCGACGGCGGTATCGAACAGCAGCTTGACACCCTGCAGGGTGTGCGCAGCGTTGCGGTGCTGGATAAACTGATCACTGCCGAAGGGGAGCTTGCATTCCCCGGCACCCCGGCCGCCGTGCTGGATATTACGGGGACCGCCTCCGCACGGGAGGTGAAACTGCTGACCGGAAAGGCCGTGGTCAAGGGTGAGGTGCAGGTGCAGTGTGCCTGGCGCGCTGAGCAGGAAACCGAACTGCAGAGCCTTGGCACGACCCTGCCGTTCCAGCAGGTGCTGGACGTGGACGGGCTGACCGAGGATTGCCAGTGCCTGTGTGTCGTGGAGCCGGTGGGCTTCTCGCTGACGGAGGGCCAGCAGGATGCGGCAAACACTTTGTCAGCCAGTCTGATGCTGCATCTGCGGGTCTGGCGTAGCTACCAGCTGCAGTATGCGGCAGACGCATTTTCCACCCGGTTTGAAACGGAACTCGTCCCGCAGGAGCTGGCCGCCGAAGAGCTGGTCTGCATGCTGGATGCTGCCACGACCGTTTCCGGTTCCGGCCCGCTGCCGGATGCCGGGGCACAGCTGCGTGCCTGTTTTGTCACCTATGGGCCTGCCAGCATCTCGCCACAGGGCAGCGGCTGGACCCTGACGGCCCGTGCCACCGCCACTGCCTTTGCGGAGAACAGCCTGGGCGAGCTGGAAAGCTATGAAAAAGCATTGGAGCTGGCCGTTCCCATCCCGACCGAGGTGCCCGCCGGGATGCAGCTGCAGCCGGAATGTTGGCTGAGCACCGACAGTGTACAGTGCACCTGCACCGGTGGGACCCTTACGGTAAACATTACCGCACGGGCCGAGGGTGCCATTCTGGGGCGCAGTGTCCGGCAGGGCATCGGCAGCATCACACTGGGGGAGGAACTTACCCCCTCAGACCCGGAGGTCACCCTGCGCATCTACTATGCACAGGCCGGGGAGGCCCTCTTCGATATCGCGCGGAGGTTCCATGTACCGCCAGCCCAGATGCTGGCCGCAAATGGGCTGGATCCCGACACCCGCGTGCTGCCCCAGGCACAGCATTTCCTGGTACCGGGCATCTGATCGGATCAAAAGGCACAGGCGTTGCTCTCTCAAAAGCAGTGCCTGTGCTCTTTTTTGCCGGACACCCTTGCAGGACAAGCGGCCGGCCCCAAACAGAATTTTATGCCTGCTATAAAATTTTTTGAGCGTTTTTATCACAAAAATTGTTGCAAGGGCCTTTTCTCCGGCCCGGCGGTGGAGTATAATAGACAATGTTTGGAACAGGAAAGGAGCAACATCAACATGGAAACAAGCAATTCGCTTCTGGATGCGGATATCATCCGGGAGCAGAAGCCTGTCTGGGCCTTCAGCCGCAAGGTGTTCTGTGAAGGCATGCGGGACGGCGTTCCCATTGCACTGGGCTATTTTGCCGTGTCCTTCTCGCTGGGCATTGCAGCCCGCAAGGCAGGCTTTACCCCCTTTCAGGGCTTTCTGGCAAGCCTGCTGAACAATGCTTCGGCCGGCGAATACGCCGCGTTTGCACTGATCATGAGCGGTGCCAGTTATTTTCAGGTGGCAGTGATCACCCTCATCGCCAATGCACGCTATCTGCTCATGAGCTGCGCGCTGGCCCAGCGGTTTGCGCCGGGCACGCCCTTCTGGCACAGGCTGGTCATCGGCTATGACGTCACGGACGAGCTGTTCGGCATCACCATTGCACGGTCCGACAGCCTGAACCCATATTATACCTATGGAGCCATCCTGCTGGCGGCTCCGGCCTGGGCCTCCGGTACGGCGTTCGGCATCATCGCAGGCAACCTGTTGCCGCTGCGCGTGGTCAGTGCCCTGAGCGTTGCACTGTACGGCATGTTCCTTGCCATCATCATCCCGCCCGCCCGCAAGGATAAGGTGGTGGCCGTACTGGTTGCCATCAGCTTTGCACTGAGTTTTGCCTGCAATTATCTGCCGGACGTCTCGGCGCTTTCGGACGGCACCCGAACCATCCTGCTCACGGTGCTCATCTCCAGTGCAGCGGCGGTGCTGTTCCCGGTCAAGGGTCAGGAGGCAGAACATGACGCATAACAATTACATCTACATCGCGGTCATGGCGCTGGTATCCTATGCGATCCGCATCCTGCCGCTCACGCTGATCCGCAAGCCCATCAAGAACCGGTTCATCCAGTCCTTTTTGTACTATGTGCCGTATGTGACGCTGGCCGTCATGACCTTCCCGGCCATTGTGCAGGCCACCCAGAGCCCGGCTGCCGGTGCGGTGGCACTGGTGATCGGCATTGCTGCAGCCTGGTACGGAGCCAGCCTGTTCCAGGTAGCCGTGGCCTGCTGTGCCGTGGTCTTTGTGCTGGAATTCTTCATCTGAACACCCTGCGCCCTGAAACAGATCACTGCTTTGGGGCGCAGCTGCTTTTCCTGCCCGCCAGGATATGCTATACTGGCAGCAAAACAACGAGAGGAGGAACGCGGATGGGACGCATTCTGATCACAGGCGGCGGGGGCTTTCTGGGCGCGCGCATCCTGCAGCAGGGGCTGGGGGATGCTGCCCTCTGCAGCCTGCCCGGCGGTTTTCTGGCCAAGGCCGGAGAGCTGGAAGTTACAGAAGCCATCCGGAAATTGCAGCCCACGGCCATCGTGCACACGGCGGCCTTGTCGGACACCGGCTACTGTGCACAGCACCCGGAAGAAGCCTGGCGCGCCAATGTACAGCTGCCGGTCTGGGTGGCAAAGGCCGCTCATGCAGCCGGTGCAAAGTTGCTGGCCTTCAGCTCCGATCAGGTCTATGCCGGGGTCACACAGCCCGGCCCGTTGCCGGAAACGCTGCCCTTACAGCCTGCCAACGTATACGGCCGCTATAAGCTGGAAATGGAGCAGCGTGTGCTGGAACTCTGCCCGGACGCTGTGCTGCTGCGGGCCAGCTGGATGTATGACCTGCCGGGCTGCGGCCTGCCCATCCGGGGCAACCTGCCGCTGAACCTCTGGCGCGCCGCCCTGCACGGAACCCCGGTGTGCGTTTCCCGGAACGACTACCGGGGTGTGACCTACGTCCGGCAGGTCATCACGAATCTGGTACCGGCATTGGGCCTGCCCGGCGGGGTGTACAACTTTGGCAGCTCCAACACCGAAAACATGGTGCGCACCGTGCAGCAGTTCGCACAGAAAATGGGTATCCGGGTACAGATCGAAGCGGCCGACTGGCCGCGCAACCTGACCATGGACGGCAGCAGGCTGGCCAGCGCCGGCATCCGTTTTGATACCACGCAGCAGGGTATCCGTCGATGCCTGCACGATTACGGCTTAGCCAGCCGATAAAAGGAGAGAACACGATGAGTGAAGAGATCCGGCCGGGACGCTACCGGCATTTCAAGGGCAGGGAATACGAGGTGCTGGGTGTTGCCCGCCACAGCGAAACGGAAGAAGAATATGTGGTCTACCGCCAGCTGTACGGCGAGCACGGCCTGTGGGTGCGCCCCGCCTCCATGTGGAACGAACTGGTCACCCGCGACGGCAATACCCAGCGACGGTTCACCTATGTGGGCGAGGAAGCCTGATGTGCGGACAAAGAAATTGTAAAATCTCTGTATCGCACAAAAACTGAAAAAACTCTAGAAAAAAGCAGGGGATTCTGCGCGAAACCAGTCCATTCCGGGTGGAAGCGTGCGCGGAAAACCGCTGCTTTTTTGCTGTCTCTGACCCGGAAACGACCATCGGGCAATGTTGCAGCCGTTCATGGAAAAGTCATACTTAATTTACAACATTTTTCATTTTTGCTATAATGAATCCGCTTTTTGCAAAGCAATGAAAACATCAAAAACATTCAACGATTGAGGAGAGTGGAACGTTTGAAGGAAGTTAAGCTGGAAGAAGCTGCGTATCAGTTTGACGGTAAAATGTCGCTGAAGCAGGCCATCCCCCTGGGTCTGCAGCACGTCTGCGCTATGTTCGTGGGCAACCTGACCCCGCTGCTGATCATCACCAGTGCCTGCGGCATTGCAGGTGGTGAGTTTGCAGACCTGCAGGTCACCCTGCTGCAGAGTGCCATGTTCGTGGCAGGTGTGGTCACCCTGGTGCAGCTGTTCACCGTCGGACCCGTGGGCGGCGGCGTGCCCATCATCATGGGTACCAGCTCCGGTTTTATCGGGGTGTTCAACAGTGTGGTAGGCACCATGGGCGGCGGTGTGCTGGCCTACGGTGCCATCATGGGTGCCTCCATCATTGGCGGCATTTTTGAGAGCGTGCTGGGCTTCTTCCTGAAGCCGCTGCGCAAGTTCTTCCCGCCGGTGGTTACGGGTACCGTGGTGCTTTCCATCGGTCTGTCGCTGATCTCCGTGGGCATCAACTCCTTTGGCGGCGGCAACAAGGCCAAGGACTTCGGCTCCATGGAAAACCTGCTGCTGGCTCTGTTCGTTCTGGTGGTCATCCTGATCTTCAAGCACTGGACCACCGGCTTCCTCAGCTCTTCCGCCATCCTCATCGGCATTCTGGCCGGTTATGTGGCAGCCTTTGTCATGGGCTTTGTGCTGCCCACCACCGGTGTCACCGCCGATGGCGTGGAGTTCACCAAGGCATGGGTGTTGAACTGGAGCAAGGTGGCTGACGCCTCCTGGTTTGCCATGCCCAAGCTCATGCCCGTAAAGGTCGTGTTCGATATGCGCGCTATCCTGCCGGTGCTGATCATGTTCATCGTCACCGCTGTGGAGACCGTAGGCGATATCTCCGGCGTTATGGAGGGCGGCATGAGCCGTGAGCCCTCTGACAAGGAGCTGTCCGGCGGCATCATTTGCGACGGTCTGGGCTCCTCCTTTGCCGCTCTGTTCGGCGTGCTGCCCAACACCTCCTTCAGCCAGAACGTGGGTCTGGTGGCCATGACTAAGGTGGTCAACCGGATGGCTCTGGCTTCCGGTGCCGTCTTTCTGATCCTGTGCGGTCTGATCCCCAAGCTGGGTGCTCTGATCTCCATCATGCCCCAGGCTGTCCTGGGCGGTGCTGCCGTTATGATGTTCTCGTCCATCGTGGTCAGCGGCATCCAGCTCATCACCAAGGAGCAGATGACCCCCCGGCACCTGACCATCGTGTCGGTGGCCCTGGGCGTGGGCTACGGCATGGGTGCCAACAGCGGCATCCTGGCCAACGCTCCCCAGGCCCTGCAGCTGATCTGCGGCGAGTCCGGCATCGTTCCGGCTGCCTTCGTAGCCATCCTGCTGAACGTCCTGCTGCCCAAGAACGATCAGGCAGAGTAAATCTTATCCCTTTTCCCGGACAAGCGCTTCCAGCTGCGCCAGTGCGGCGGGCGTATCGGTGTCGGCCAGCTCTTCCGGCTGTGCGATACAGGCGGTATGCACCAGCGTCGGGTACTTGTGCAGTAGGACGCTGCCGCCCTTGCCCTCCGGCAGGGTGAGCAGCTCCGGGAAAAAGCCGTTGCTGAACAGAACGGGGCTTCCCACAAGGGGGTCCGGGCCGTTTCCGGCCGGGGCACCCAGACGGAAGATCACCCGTTCTGTTTCTTTTTGCGTCTGTGCAAAGGCCGTCAGCAGCTGGTCCACCGTAGCCCGGCGCAGCAGGGGCTGGTCCCCGGGCAAAAACATACACCCGGCCAGGTCTGGGCACCGTTCCAGCAGGGCCGCAAGCCCCAGCCGCACGGTGTCGTTCCGGCCGGGCAGATCGTGGAGCACTACCGGGATGCCCTGGGCTTTACACAGCTCCTGCACCTGGGCGTGCCGGGTTACCACCACCCGCTCTGCCACCAAGGGAGTGTGGGTGGCGGCAAAGGCCCGGCACAGCAGCGGCTGCCCCCCAAAGGGAGCCAGCAGTTTGTTGCTGCCAAACCGGGTGCTGCGTCCGGAGGCCATGATCACACAGCCCACTGCAAAAGGTTGTTCCATAACAAGACCGCCCCTTTTTCATGCGAATTTTCCCCATTATACCCCAATCGAAGATTGAAACGCAATCCGTGTCTGTGATAAAATAAAAGTAGAATGTGATAAAAAGGAGAGGGACCTGCACATGATGACGATCCGAGACTACAAACGGGCCGAAAGCCTGGAGGAAGCCTGGCAGCTGAACCAGAAAAAGCAAAACCGCATTCTGGGTGGCATGATCTGGCTGAAAATGGAGACCATCAACATCGGTACAGCCATCGACCTGTCCGGCCTGGGGCTGGACACCATTGAGGAGACCGACGAGGGCTTTTCCATCGGGGCCATGGTCACCCTGCGCCAGCTGGAGACCCACCCTGGCCTGGAAACCTACACCCATGGAGCCATCCGGGAAGCGCTGCGCCATATCGTGGGCGTGCAGCTGCGCAACCTGGCCACCGTCGGCGGCAGCATCTACAGCCGGTTCGGCTTTTCGGATGTGCTGACTTTGTTCCTGGCAATGGACTGCTCGGTGGAACTGTACAAAGGCGGCATCGTACCGCTGCGGGAGTACGCCCAGCGGCCCTATGACCGGGACATCGTGGTGCGGCTGCTGGTCAGAAAGGAAGCTGCTGATTACTGCTATCAGTCGGTGCGCAACAGCCAGACCGATATCCCGGTGCTCACCTGTGCCGCCGCACGGCTGGCAGATGGCAGCTACCGTTTCGCGGTGGGTGCCCGCCCGCTCAAGGCTGTGTTGTATGAGGAACCGGCGGCCCCGGCACAGAAGCTGGCCGAAGAAATCCAGAAACAGGTGGTCACCGGCTCCAATATGCGCGGCAGTGCCGAGTACCGCCGCCACCTGACCGGTGTGCTGGTGCGGCGTGCTGCCCAGGAACTGGAAAACCGTGCCGTACAGGAGGGAAATTAAATGCAGATCAATCTGATGCTGAACGGAGTGCGTATCTCAGAGGATGTGGCCCCGGATATGCTGCTCATCGACTTTGTGCGCAAACATGGCTGCGCGAGTGTCAAGCGCGGCTGCGAAACTTCCAACTGCGGTCTGTGCACGGTATTTATGGATGACAAGCCCGTGCTGTCCTGCTCGGTGCTGGTCGCCAGAGCCGACGGCCACAAGGTGACCACGCTGGAGGGCCTGCAGGCGGAAGCCGCCGAGTTCGGTGCCTTTATCGCAGACCAGGGCGCAGAGCAGTGCGGCTTCTGCAACCCCGGCTTCATCATGAACGCACTGGCACTGTTCCGTGAAAACCCGTATCCTTCCGCAGAGGAGATCAAGGAATATCTTTCCGGCAATCTCTGCCGCTGCTCCGGCTACGAAGGCCAGCTGCGCGGCATCCTGAACTTTCTGGACTGGAAAAAACAGAAGGAGGCAGCTGCCGAATGAATACTGTCAACAAACCGTTCCGCAAAAAGGACGCCATGCAGCTGGTCACCGGCCAGCCGGTCTACATGGATGATGTGATCCCGCAGGACTGCCTGATCGTCAAGTTGCTGCGTTCGCCCCATGCAAACGCCATGGTCAAAACCATCAACACCACCGTGGCCAAAAAAGTGCCCGGCATCGAGGCCATCTTTACCTGGGAGGATGTCCCGCAGGATGCGCCCCGCTATACGCAGGCCGGCCAGACTTTCCCGGAGGCCAGTCCCCGCGACCGTCTGCTCATCGACCGCCATGTCCGCTTTGTGGGCGATGTGGTGGCCATTGTGGCCGGCAAGGACGAAAAATGCGTGGACAAGGCTCTCAAACTGATCAAAGTGGAATATGAGGTGCTGGAACCGGTGCTGGATTTCCACACCGCAAAGGATAACCCCATTCTGGTGCACCCGGAGGAAAACTGGGAGAGCCTGTGCCCGGTGGGCGCTGACAACAAGCGCAACCTGTGCGCTCACGATGAATGCGGCTCCGGGGACATCGACGCAGTGCTGGCAAACTGCGACATGGTGATCGACCATGTTTATCACACCAAGGCCTGCCAGCAGGCCATGATGGAGACCTTCCGCACCTATTGCTCCATTGACACCTATGGGCGGCTGAATGTGCTCAGCTCCACCCAGATCGTGTTCCATGCACGGCGCAACATCGCAAACGCCCTGCACATTCCCAAATCCATGGTGCGCGTTTCCAAGCCCCGCATCGGCGGCGGCTTTGGTGCTAAGCAGACCGCCGTCAGCGAGGTATACCCCGCCTTTGTGACCTGGAAGACCAAAAAGCCCTCCAAGATCATCTTCAGCCGGGTGGAAAGCCAGACTGCATCCTCTCCGCGCCATGAAATGGAGATGCACGTCCGTCTGGGTGCCACCAAGGACGGCATCGTGAAGGGCATCGACCTGTACACTCTGTCCAACACCGGTGCCTACGGCGAGCACGGCCCCACGACGGTAGGCCTGTCCGGCCACAAATCCATTCCGCTGTACGGCAAGGCCGAGGCTTTCCGCTTCGTCAGCGACGTGGTGTACACCAACCACATGTCTGCCGGTGCCTACCGGGGCTACGGTGCCACCCAGGGCCTGTTTGCTGTGGAATCTGCAGTGAACGAGCTGGCCCATAAACTGAACATGGACCCCATCGACCTGCGGCTGAAGAATACCGTGCAGGAGGGCGATGTGATGCCCGCCTATTACGGTGCCGTGAACACCAGCTGTGCGCTGGACCGCTGCCTTGTCAAGGTGCGGGAGATGATCGGCTGGGAGCACAAATACCCGGCCCGCGATATGGGCAATGGCAAGGTGCGCGCCGTCGGTACGGGCATGGCCATGCAGGGCTCCGGCATTTCCGGCATGGATGTGGGCAGTGCCACCCTCAAGCTGAACGATGACAGCTTTTACTCGCTGATCATCGGTGCAGCGGATATGGGTACCGGCTGCGACACCACCCTGGCGCAGATCGCCGCCGAAGTGCTGGAATGCCCGCTGGATAACATCACGGTCTTTGGTGCCGACACCGATACCTCCCCCTACGATTCCGGTTCCTATGCGTCCAGCACCACCTATGTTACCGGCAAGGCCACCGAGAAGTGCGCCATGAAGCTACGGGAACAGATCTGCAAGCTGGGTGCTGAGCTGCTGGGATGCCCGGCGGATGCCGTGGAATTTGACGGCAAGGTGGTATTTGAAACCGCCGACCCGGAAAAGAAAAAGACCCTTTCTGAGATCGCCTATGCATCCCAGTTCGGCCACATGGTCCCGCTGGAAGCCACCGAGACCCACACTTCGCCTCTGTCGCCGCCGCCCTACATGGCCGGTGCCGCAGAAGTGGAAGTGGACACCGAAACCGGAGAGGTCAAGGTGCTGGAGTTCGACGCCTGCGTGGACTGCGGTACTCCCATCAACCCCAACCTGACCCGAGTGCAGGCAGAGGGCGGTATCCTGCAGGGCGTGGGCATGACCCTGACGGAAAATATCACCTACGACAAAAACGGCTGCCCGGAAGAAAACTCGCTGCTCCAGTATAAGATCCCGGCTCGGACGGACATCGGCAAGATCCGGGTGGAGTTTGAGAACAGCTACGAGGCCACCGGCCCCTTTGGTGCCAAGTCCATTGGCGAAGTGGTGATCAACACGCCGCTGCCGGCCATTTCGGATGCCATCTACAACGCCATCGGTACCCGTTTCTACGAGCTGCCCATTACCCCGGAACAGGTGGCCATGGCGGCGGCTCGAAGCCATAAATGATCAGAGAAATTCAGTTCCCATTCCTGGCGGAAAAAAGTCATGTGATTTCTCTGGTGGGCGGCGGCGGAAAGACAACGCTGCTGTACGCCATGGCCGGTCACTGTGCCCGGAAAGGCTGGCGGGTGCTGGTGTCCACCACCACCCATATCCAGTGCCCACAAAACGGGCTTTGGGCAAAAAGCGACGCCGAGGTGCAGGCGCTCTGGGCCAGCGGCTCCTATGCGGTGGTGGGTACTCCTGCCCCGCAGGGCAAGCTGACGGCCCCGCCGGAAACAGACCTTACCCGCTGGATCGGGCAGGCAGACGCCGTGTTTCTGGAAGCTGACGGGGCAAAGCATTTTCCCTGCAAGGCCCCGGCGGAGCATGAGCCGGTTCTGCTGCCGCAAAGTGACATCGTATTGGCGGTGGCCGGGCTTTCCGCGCTGGGGCGTCCTTTGCAGGAATGCTGCTTCCGGCTGGAAGAGGTCTGCCGTCTGCTGGATGTTCCGCCGGAGAGCTGCCTGACCCCGGAGCTGCTGGCACAGCTGCTGGCAAGTGAACAGGGCGGCCGGAAGCTGGTGGGTAACCGAAAATTTAACGCGGTGCTCAACCAGGCTGATACCCCGCAGCGCCGACTGCTTGGGAAGCAGACGCTCTGCACCCTGCAGGAAAAATATCAGGTAAACGGAGTCCTGACACATTTTGAAAAGGGAGAACGTGCATGAGCAAAGAGGATAAGATCGTATTCTGCACCGGAGGCGGCTGTACTGCCAAACTGGGGGCCGGGGTGCTGAGCCGCATCCTGGAAAAGCTGCCCCGGGGCGAAAAGGATCCGGACCTTCTGGTAGGGTACGACAGCCGGGACGACGCTGCGGTCTACCGCATCACCGACGATCTGGCCCTGGTGCAGACGGTGGACTTTTTCCCGCCCATGGTGGATGACCCATACACCTTCGGACAGATCGCTGCGGCCAATGCCCTGAGCGATGTATACGCCATGGGCGGCGAGGTAAAGACTGCCCTCAACCTGGTGTGTTTCCCGGAAAATATGGATCTGAACATCCTGGGCGAGATTCTGCGCGGCGGAGCCGAAAAGGTCGCAGAGGCCGGCGGCATCCTGGCCGGAGGCCACTCCATTGCGGACAGCGGTGTCAAATACGGCCTGTCGGTGACTGGCCTTGTGGACCCGCATCATCTGTATGCGAACGATGCCGGCCAGCCGGGAGACAAACTGTTGCTGACCAAGGCGCTGGGCGTCGGACTGCTCTGCACAGCAAACCGCGTGGGCGAGGCTGCGCCGGAACACATGGCGGCCGCCATCAATTCCATGACGACCCTCAACAAGACCGCTGCGGAGATCAGCCGCCGGTATGCTGTGCATGCAGCCACCGACGTGACCGGCTTCAGCTTTCTGGGGCACCTGCACGAGATGATGGGCGCAAAACTTTCCTGTGTGATCGACGCCCGCGCCATACCGGTGCTGCCGGGTGCGGAAAAGGCCGCGGACGATTTCCTGTACACAGCCGCCGGGCAGCGCAACCGCAACCACACCGGGCCTTTCGTCCGGTTCGAGGGCGTCCCGTTTGCCATGGAAGAGGTTCTGTTTGACCCGCAGACCTCCGGCGGCCTGCTTCTGGCGGTAGCCCCGGCAGACGCCAGCGCGCTGGAACAGGAGCTGCAAGCAGCCGGGCTGCCTGCAAAGATCGTGGGCGAGATCGTTCCCCGAACTGAAACCGAAATTACTGTAACATACTGACATCCTGAGAGGAGAAAATACCATGACCCATGTTGATGCAAGAGGAGACGCCTGCCCGTTGCCAGTCGTCAAAGCAAAACGCGCCATTTCGGAGCTGAAGGGTGCAGGCCAGGTGGAAATTCTGGTAGATAATGAGATCGCCGTGCAGAACCTGACCAAGATGGCCCAGCAGAAGGGCTACCAGTACAGCGCAGAAAAGCTGGCCGAACGGGAATACCGGGTGCTGTTCACTATCGGTGAGGCCGCAGCTGCGGAAGAGACACTGGAAGTCTGCACGCCGGATGCCCGCACCGACACGGTGGTGGCCATCGGTGCAAACACCATGGGCACCGGGGCCGAGGAACTGGGCAAGGCCCTGCTCAAGGCGTTCGTGTTCGCGCTGACTCAGCAGGATAAACTGCCCAAAACGGTGCTGTTCTATAACGGCGGCGCATCCCTGACCTGTGAGGATTCTCCCATGCTGGAGGATCTCAAGGCACTGGAAGCGGAGGGCGTGGAGATCCTGACCTGCGGCACCTGCCTGAACTACTATGACCTGACCGAGAAGCTGGCGGTGGGCAGCGTGACGAACATGTACACCATTGTTGAGAAGCTGACCCGGGCCGGGAACGTGGTCAAGCCGTGATCTATCTGGATAATGCTGCCACCACACTGCACAAGCCGCCGGAAGCGGAAGCTGCCGTGCTGGATGCCCTGCGTACCGTAGGCAACCCCGGCCGGGGCGCCCACGAGCCGACGCTGCACGCTTCCCGGCTGGTGTATGCCGCACGGGAAGCACTGGCGCAGCTTTTTCATGCGCCGGATCCCGCCTGCATCGCCTTTACGGCCAACGCCACCGGGGCGCTGAATACCGCCCTGTGCGGGCTGCTGGGGCCTGAGGATCATGTCATCACCACTGTGTGCGAGCACAACTCTGTCCTGCGGCCGTTATACCGGTTGCGGGCACAGGAAACAGAACTCAGCATTGCCGGGGTAGACGCAAAGGGCTGTTTACAGTACGAAAAGTGGGAAGAGCTTGTGCGCTCCAACACCAAAGCGCTGGTCGTGACCGGGGCTTCCAATGTGACCGGCAACTGCACCGATCTTGCAAAGGCTGCAGCCTTTGCGCACCGGCACGGCCTGCTGCTGATCGTGGATGCCGCACAGACCGCCGGAGCGCAGCCCATCGACGTGCAGGCACTTGGTATGGATGTGCTGTGCTTTACCGGCCACAAGGCCCTGCTGGGCCCCCAGGGCACCGGCGGGCTGTATGTGCGGCCGGGTGTGCAGATTGCCCCTCTCGTGGTGGGCGGCAGCGGCGTGCACAGCTATGACGAGCAGCACCCCACCCAGATGCCCACCGCACTGGAAGCCGGTACCCTCAACGTGCACGGCATCGCCGGGCTTTGTGCCGGGGTGCAGTGGCTTCTGGCACAGGGCGTGGAAACGCTGGCCGCCCGTGAAGCTGCGCTTGCCCGTTGCTTTTACGAGGAGGTCTGTGCCATTCCCGGTGTCACGGTGTACGGCGATTTTGAAGCCGCACTGCGTGTGCCTATCGTCTCCTTGAACATCCGGGGCGAAGATTCGGCCCGTGTGGCCGATGTCCTGTGGGAGGACTACGGCATCTGTGTGCGGGCCGGAGCGCACTGCGCCCCGCTGATGCATAAGGCCCTTGGGACAACGACACAGGGCGTGGTGCGGTTCAGCTTCTCGCACAGCAACACGATGGAAGAGGCTCTGCGCGCCGCGTGGGCGGTGCGGGAGCTGGCACAGGAGTTGTAAATGCGAGCAAAGAAACTTTATATTGTGCTTTCCTTCCGCACGACGGTGGAAGCTATGGCATGGGAAAAGCACTGCGCCTCTGCACAGATCCCCGGGCGGCTGATCCCGCTCCCGCGGGAGATCTCTGCCGGGTGCGGCCTTGCCTGGCGTATGACGCCGGAGGATTGGGAACACTGGAACAGCCTGCTGGATCCGGCGGCTTACGATGCCGTGTCGCAGGTGGAACAATAACGAACAGGAGAATCACTATTTCATGAGCAGGATCTCATTGGTTAACGCCCTGCAGCAGGGGCAGGCAGCAGGAGACTGCACCCTTGCCGTGGTACTGGAAGGCCCGGAGGCCGGTAGCCAGCTGCTGCTGTGCAGCGGGCAGACGGTGTGGCAGACCCACAGCAGCGGCGCTCTGCAGCACAATACTGCCCGCCTGCAGGGATGCACGGCCACCGGTTTTCTGGAGCTGGACGGGACACGGGTGTTCGCAGAGCGGTTTGGCGCGGTGCCGCAGCTCGTTGTCTGCGGCGGGGGCCATGTGGCAGTATCGGTGGTGCGCCTGGCAAAGCTGTTGGGCTTGCCGGTGCTTGCCATTGATGACCGTGAGGAATATGCCCAGGATCTGCGGGACGCCGGAGCGGACACGGTACTCTGTCGGCCTTTTACACAAGCGCTGGCGCAGGTGCCCGGCGGGGCTGAGACTTACTTTACGGTCCTGACCCGTGCCCATGCCTTTGATGTGGCCTGCCTGGAACAGATTCTGCGGAAACCGGGCGCCTATGTGGGTATGATGGGCAGCCGGGGCCGCTCTGCGCTGGTGCGGCGTCAGCTGGTGGAAACAGGGGCGGATGCTGCGCGTGTGGAAGCCGTGCATGCGCCCATCGGCCTTGCCATCGGAGCAAAGACGGCAGAGGAGATCGCACTGTCCATTCTGGCACAGATCGTGGAAGTGAAGAATGCCCGCCCCCAGACCGAGGGCTTTTCTGCCGCGATCCTGTCGGCCATGGAGCAGGCGGCACAGCAACAGCAGCCTGCCGTGCTGGCGACCATCATCGCGCGGCACGGTTCCACCCCGCGGGAGGTCGGCTCCAAGATGCTGATCCTGCCAGAGGACAGAACCGTTGGCAGCGTGGGCGGCGGCATCATGGAATACCGCACCTGTCAGGCTGCCGTCGAAATGCTGGCCGGGCATACAGCACCAGTGCAGACCGTCGCTTTTTCTGCCGACGGCAAAAACGAGGATGCTGCCATCGCAGCCTGTGGTGGCTCCATGGAACTGCTGCTGCAGATCCTACCGGAAGGAGAAATGGTAGAATGAAACAGGATGCTCTGGTCTTAGTGCGCGGCGGCGGTGACCTTGCTACCGGCACCATCCATCGCCTATGGTCCGCCGGGCTGCGGGTGCTCGTGCTGGAGACCGCCCACCCGGCAGCGATCCGGCGGCAGGTTTCGCTGTGCGAGGCCGTATACGAAGGAGAAACCACCGTGGAAGGTCTGCGGGGCGTCCGCATCGACACCCTGGAGCAGGCACACGCTGTCTGGGCACAGAACGCCGTGCCCATTCTGATCGACCCGGCGGGCAGCTGCATCGGGCAGGCAAAGCCGGAAGTCTTGGTGGATGCCATTCTGGCCAAGAAGAACCTCGGCACCACCCGCGATATGGCACCGCTCACCATTGCACTCGGCCCCGGTTTTACGGCCGGGCAGGATGTGGATGTCGTTGTGGAGACAAAGCGCGGCCATCGGCTGGGGCGCATCATCCGGGAGGGCACTGCCATCCCCAACACCGGCATTCCGGGCGTCATCGGCGGCTATGGCAAGGAGCGGGTCATCTATGCACAGGCAGAAGGCATCTTTCAGGATGTACGGCAGATTGGTGATATCGTAGAAGCGGGCGAGACTATTGCGCAGATTCAGTTGCCGGAGGGCGGGTGCCTCCCGGTCACGACTCAAATCGGCGGCATCCTGCGCGGCCTGCTGCGCAGCGGCTACCCGGTCACACCGGGGTTCAAGGTGGCTGACGTGGATCCCCGCAGGGGAGAACTCTCCAATTGTTTTCTGATCTCGGATAAATCCCGCTGCATCGCGGGCAGCGTGCTGGAGCTTGTCTGCGCACAGCTGTGGAAATAACAAAAAGCGCCTCCGTTCCGGATGGGGTGACCATCCATGGAACAGAGGCGCTTGCTTTTTTATCTTTGATCTTCAGTTGCGGTAGCAGCGGTCCTGCCCGACCAGCCAGTCCTCGCACAGATGCTGGGCTTCTTCCAGGCTGCGGCTCTCGCAGTCAAAAAAGGCACCGCGCAGGGAACGATAGGAGTAGTGAACACGCGGAACACCGTTTGCGTCCTTGAATCTCTCGCAGCGTTCCTGTCCGGGCATCAGATAGCATTGTTCCATCGTTCATTTCTCCTTCAATTGTTTTGCAGCGGCGGTATGGCACGCAACGCTTGCTATTGTATCACGCAGGAGAAAAGTTTGCTATTGCTGTTTTATCCAAAGATGCGTTTTGTTTTTCTCTGTGGTTGTGGCACAAAAGGGCTTGACAAGTTTTATTCGTGCAGAGCGCGATCTTCTTCAAGAGATGCTTTCATGCCGTGGATGCGCCCCAGACCGTAAGCCGGCAGCACACTGCACAGCAGATTCAGGATGGAGCCTACCTATATAATTTGTCAAGGCCATTCCATCAATATGTAAAAACGATGGAAGCCTGAAAAATATTTTGTGCAATTTTCATAGTTTTCTTCTCATGATTTTGGTGGTACAATATAGCTATCGAAGCAGGCAACGCAGGAGGAGCACATGGCAGAAAAGAACATTGAACTGGATAGTGTGGAGATCGCTGCGGCGGTCTTTGGGAACTGTGACCGGAACATCCGGCTTCTGGAAAGCGAATTTTCGGTCACGGCTGTCTGCCGGGGCACACAGCTCCGGCTTTCCGGTGAACCGGCCAACGTGGCGGCGGCAAGCCGTGCGGTGGAAGGAATGCTTCTTCTGATCGAGAACCACACCCCGCTGGAGGATCAGACCGTGCGTTACTGCATCAGTCTGGCGCACGACGGTGCCGAGAAGCGGGTGCGGGAGCTGACCGAGGATTTTGTGACCGTCACGGTCAAGGGCCGGCCCATCCGCCCCAAGACGCTGGGCCAGAAGGAATACCTGAATGCCATCCGGAACCATGCTATCACCTTTGGCGTCGGCCCAGCGGGTACCGGCAAGACCTACCTTGCCGTGGCCATGGCAGTGAAAGCGTTCAAGGCCAAGGAGGTCTCCCGTATCATCCTGACCCGCCCGGCGGTGGAAGCAGGGGAAAAGCTGGGCTTTTTGCCCGGCGACCTGCAGCAGAAGGTAGACCCCTATCTGCGCCCGCTGTATGACGGCCTGTTTGATATGCTGGGTGCCGAGACGTATGCGCGTCTGGTGGAAAAGCAGATCATCGAGGTCGCCCCGCTGGCCTATATGCGCGGCCGCACGCTGGATGACTCCTTCATCATTCTGGATGAGGCGCAGAACACCACCCCGGAACAGATGAAAATGTTCCTGACCCGCATGGGCGTGGGTTCCAAAGTGGTGGTGACCGGCGATGTGACCCAGATCGACCTGCCGGAACGCACCCGCAGCGGCCTTGTGGATGCGCTGCATGTGCTGAAGAATGTCAACGGCATTGCGCAATGCTATTTTACCGAGAAAGATGTGGTGCGCCACCGCCTTGTGCAGGAGATCATCAAGGCATACGAAAAGGCTGCGCACCCTGAAAAGCAAACAAACCAGAAAGGAGAGGACTAATTCTATGTCCAATAAAGTTCTGATTACCAATTCCCAGAAGGCTGTCAAGGTCCCGTCCGGCCTGCGCATCCTGATCCGCCGCGCCTGCAACGCTGTGCTGGAGTACGAGCATTTCGAGGCACCGGCCGAGATCAGCGTGACCTTTGTGGACAATGCTGCCATTGCAGAGCTGAACAACCAGTACCGCAACAAGCCCATGCCCACCGATGTGCTGAGCTTCCCGCTGGGCGTGGACGGCAAGTACGATGTGGACGAGAACAACGGCTGCAAGATGCTGGGCGATATCGTCATCAGCATGGAGCGAGCTCAGGAGCAGGCCACCCTGTACGGCCATCCGCTGCAGCGGGAAGTGGCCTTCCTGACCGTGCACTCCATGTTGCATCTGCTGGGCTACGACCACGAGAACGGCGGCCTGGAAGCCATGCGGATGCGGGAAAAAGAAGAAGCGGTGCTGCTGCAGCTGGGCCTGCCCCGCACGGTGAGCTACACCGAATGATCCGCCTTTTGATTTACTGTGCCTCTGCACAAAGCAAGACAGGAGTTAGATTTTGAGTAACACGACGCCCGTTCAGGGCCATTACGATACGTCGTCGGTCTTTGTGGCTGTGATCGGCCGCCCCAACGTGGGCAAATCCAGCCTGACCAATCTGCTGGTCGGCGAGAAGGTGGCCATCGTCACCTCCAAGCCGCAGACCACCCGCACCCGGATCACCGGTGTGATCACCCGCGGGCCGCTGCAGTATGTTCTGCTGGACACCCCCGGTGTACACAAAGCCCGCAACAAGCTGGGCAAGCGCATGGACAAAACCGCCAGTGATTCCATTGCGGACGTGGATGTTTCCATGATGCTGTTCGAACCCTACGGCGCGCTGAACGAATCCGAGATGGTGTTGGTGGATATGCTGCGCAGCAGCGGCGGCCCGGCCATTGCCGTGATCAACAAGACCGATCTGGTCAAGGAACCTGCCGATCTGGACGCCCGCAAAGAAGAGCTGAAGGCACTGGGTGTTTTCGATGACATTTACACCGTCAGCGTCCGTAACGAAGAAGGCTGCGAAACGCTGTTTGATGCCCTGAGCCACTATGCTGTGGAAGGCCCGCATTACTTTGACGATGACGCCTACACCGATATGCCGGAAAAAGAACTGGTAGCGGAAGTGATCCGTGAAAAGGCGCTGCTGTTCATGCGCGACGAGATCCCACACGGCATTGCAGTGGTCGTGGAGCGCTTCAAAGAGCGCCCCGGCACCGACCTCATTGACATCGACGTGAACATTTACTGTGAGCGGGAGAGCCACAAGGGCATGGTCATCGGCAAAGGCGGTGCCATGCTGAAAAAGATCGCCAGCGCCGCCCGTGCCGACTGCGAAGAGTTCCTGGGCTGCCGGGTGAACCTGCAGTGCTGGGTCAAGGTGAAGTCAGACTGGCGGGACAATGAGTTCATGCTGAACAATTTCGGCTTCAAGCAGAACAACGGCAGCCGCTGAGCATTTCTGGCACAGCGTCGGCAGGAGACACGGATCATGGAGACTTTTGTGACACCGGGTCTGGTGCTGAAAGAGACCCGTTATAAAGAATCGGATCGGATCCTCACGATCCTGACACCGGGGCTGGGTGTGATCTCAGCCTCGGCACAGAGCAGCCTGCGGCTGAAAAGCAAATTGTTCAGCGCTTGCGGGCTGT
>CABQHF010000004.1 GCA_902463905.1 uncultured Faecalibacterium sp.
GGCGGCAGGCGGCGGCAAGAGCGACGCGCTGGTGATCGAGGCGCTGCGGCAGGTGGATATCCCGCATTACCGCGGGCTGATCGTGCGCAAGACCTACCCGCAGCTGTCGGAGCTCATCGACAAGACCATGCAGTACTACAAGCCGGTGTTCCCAAAGGCAAAGTACAACGCTTCCAGCCACGTATGGACCTTTCCCAGCGGGGCGAAGATCTATTTTGGCAGCATGTTCCGCACCCAGGACAAATACAACTACCAGGGCAAGGCCTTTGACTTTATCGGGGTGGACGAGCTGACCCACTTTACCTGGGAGGAATACAGCTACCTGATGAGCCGCAACCGCCCCACGGGGCCGGGCACGGTGGTGTACATGCGGGCCACGGCAAACCCCGGCGGCATCGGCCACGGGTGGGTGAAGGCCCGGTTCATCACGCCGGCACCCCCGGGCACCAGGATGGTGCAGCTGGTGGACGTGAAAAAGCCGGACGGCACCGTGGAGAAGCTGCGGCGCACGCGGGTGTTTATCCCATCCACGGTGTTTGACAACCAGAAGCTGCTGGAAAACGACCCGGGGTATCTGGGCACGCTGGCTTCCTTACCGGAAGCGGAGAAGCAGGCGCTGCTCTACGGTGACTGGGACAGCTTTTCCGGCCAGGTGTTCACCGAATGGCGGAACGACCCGGCCCACTACGAGGACCAGCGGTGGACCCATGTGATCAAGCCGTTCCGCATTCCGGCGCACTGGAAGATCTGGCGCGGGTACGACTTTGGCTACTCGCGGCCCTTCTCGGTGGGGTGGTATGCAGCGGACGAGGATGGCAGGCTGTACCGGATCAAGGAGCTGTACGGCTGCACCGGCACGCCGAACGAAGGCCTGAAGATCGACCCGGTGGAGCAGGCCCGGCGCATAAGGGAAGCGGAAGAGAACGACCCGATGCTGAAAGGCCGGGTGATCCAGGGCGTGGCGGACCCGGCCATCTTCAACGAGAGCCAGGGCGAGAGCATTGCCCAGATGCAGGAAAAGCACCCGTACTACCTGGTATGGCACCCGGGAGACCACACCCGCCTTGCCGGAAAGATGCAGATGCACTACCGGCTGGCCTTTAACGCCGAGGGGCGGCCCATGCTGCAGGTGTTTGACACCTGCAAACACTTCATCCGGACCATCCCGAACCTTGTGTACGACGAGAGCAACGTGGAGGACATTGACTCGGACCAGGAAGATCACATTTACGACGAGTGCCGCTATGTGCTGATGGAAAACCCCATCAGCCCGCGGCAGATCCAGAAAGAGACGGTACTGCGGGACGACCCGCTGGACCTGGACAGCCACAAGAGCCGCACCAGAGTGATGCGGGTGTAAGGACGAGAGATGTTCTCTTTTGCCGCACAAAAGAGAACCAGAAAAGCGCGGCGGTGCCCGCAGGGCATGAAAGCCCCAGTGGGGCTTTTAAGCCGCAGACCGGTTTGCGAAGCAAATGACGCGTGTTCAGCGCGGCAAGGTCACGGCGATTTCGACGCGCTGGACCCACGAATCAAGGGCTGCTCGCCCTTGATAATCCCAAAGAAGAAGTCAAACCGGAAAAAAGCTAGCCGCTGTGCTTAACGCTTTTTTCTCGGTTTTCCGATTGGAATGAGTACGAGCGGAAAGGAAAAGCTGCATGAATGAACAGGAACTTTTGCAGGAGCTGCTGCGGCGATACCCGGACCAGAGGGTGAGCGAAGACCCGGTGGGGGCCGGGATGCTGAGCAGCCTGGGAGCGCAGCAGCCGGAGCCGATGACCGGAACGGGCCTGCAGGCAATGAGCGGCAGCACCTTCACGGAGGACAGCGGGGACACGGCACAGGTGATCGGGCCGGAGGAGATCGCAAAGGCGGGGGAGACCCTGCAGAAATACAAGGCGGGCAAGGCGTCGCTGGACAAGCGCATTGTGGACAACGAGCTGTGGTTCCGCATGGGACACTGGAAGAACTGCGAAAACAAGATGATGGAGGGCAAGCCCAAGCCCTCCAGCGGGTGGCTGTTCAACAGCATTGCCAACAAACACGCTGACGCCATGGACAACTACCCGGAGCCCAACGTTTTGCCCCGGGCGGCGGACGACGAAGAAACGGCCAAGGCACTCTCGAAGATCATCCCGGTGGTTTTGGAGCAGTGCGACTATGAGCAGGTGTACAGCGACACCTGGTGGCGCAAGCTCAAGACCGGCACCGGCGTGAAGGGTGTGTTCTGGGACCCGACGCTGCGAGGGGGCCTTGGCGACATCAGCGTGAAGAGCGTGAACCTGCTGATGCTGTACTGGGCCCCTGGCGTGAGCGACATTCAGGAGAGCCCGAACCTGTTCAGCCTGAGCCTGGAGGACAACGAGCAGCTGGTGGCGAAATACCCCCAGCTGGAAGGCCACACCGGAAAGAGCCTGGACGTGGCCGAGTACATCCACGACGATCAGCTCGACACCACCGGCAAGAGCGTGGTGGTGGACTGGTACTACAAAAAGGCCCGGCCCCAGGGCGCGCCGGTGCTGCACTACTGCAAGTACTGCAACGGCATGGTGCTGTACGCCAGCGAGAACGACCCGGCCCTGGCCGAGCGGGGCTTTTACGACCACGGGAAATACCCCTTTGTGTTTGACCCGTTGTTCATGGAAGAGGACAGCCCGGCGGGCTTTGGGTACATCGACGTGATGAAGGACACCCAGACCGCCATTGACGAGATGAACCACGCCATGGACGAGAACGTGAAACTGGCAAGCAAACTGCGCTTTGTGGTGAGCGACTCGGCCGGGGTGAACGAGGAAGAACTGGCGGACTTTGGCCGGGACATCGTGCATGTGGTGGGACGGCTGAACAGCGACACCTTTATGCCGCTGCAGACCAGCGTGCTGAGCGGCAACTGCATCACCTACCGGGACGACCGGGTGAACGAGCTGAAGGAGATCAGCGGCAACCGGGACGTGAGCCAGGGCGGCACTACCAGCGGCCTGACCGCGGCCAGCGCCATTGCGGCCCTGCAGGAAGCGGGCAGCAAGCTGAGCCGGGACATGCTGAAAAGCGCGTACCGCTCCTTTGCGAAGGAGTGTTACCTGATCATTGAGCTGATGCGCCAGTTCTACGACGAGCAGCGGGTGTTCCGCGTTACCGGAGAGACGGGGCAGACCGAGTACACCCCCTTCAGCGCAGCGCAGCTGCGGGCCGTGCCGGGCGGCGAGATCGGAGGGGTGCAGCTGGGCGACCATGAGCCGGTGTTTGACATCACGGTGAGCGCGGCCAAGAAGAGCACCTTCAGCCGTCTTTCTCAGAACGAGACGGCGAAAGAGTGCTACCAGATGGGCTTCTTTGCGCCTGCCAACGCCGACGCGGCCCTGGCGGCGCTGGACATGATGGATTTTGAAGGCATTGAGAAGGTGCGCCAGCGGGTGAGCGAGAACGGCACGCTGTACCAGCAGCTCCAGCAGATGGCGCAGCAGATGCAGAAAATGGCGGCCATCATTGACCAGCAGAACGGCACCAACGTGAGCGAGGCGGCAGGAGCGGCTGCGCAGGCGGCGGGCAGCACGGGTGGCGGCAGCGGCAGCAGCAATGTGACCCGCAGCACCACCAACAGCCTGGGCGCTGCGGTGGGCGAAGGGAACAACAGTCTCTCGACACAGGCGGCCAAGCGGGCCATGGATGCGAACAACCCGAACAAGGAATGACCCTCTCAGTGCGCAGTCCGGCCGGGGCCGGAGCTGCTTGCGGCTCTCCCGAAGGGCGAGTTCTGCTTAGAGGAATGATTTTGAAAATTGAAGCGGGAGGAAACGATGATCAGAGCGACAGTTGCAAGGACGGTGTGGGCCAGCGGTGTGACCGGCTACGAGGTAAAGGCCGAGGGCCACGCCGGTGCAGGCAAGTACGGGCAGGACGTTGTGTGTGCGGCGGTGAGCGTGCTGCTGCAGACGCTGGCCAACGAGGTGACGGAAGCAGCCCGGGCGGGCCTGCTGGCCGTGGGCGTTGTGGCCCATGGCGACGGCTGGATGAAGGTGGAAATGACCCCCACCGACCAGACGCAGGACATGGCGGACGCCTGGGTGGAGCTGGTGCAGGACGGCATTGACGCCCTGGCCGAGAGCTACCCGGAGAACGTGGAACTGGAGGTGCACTATGCGTATGCCGATACCAAGGAACTGGAACCTGACAAGCTGGCGGACATGGTGAGCGGCAAGATGAACCTGCAGTATTTCGCAGAAGGCGGAGACGGCGGCGCAGGTGCCGCAGAGGGCGGTGCAGCAGAAGCGGCAGCCCCGGCGGTGCAGGCACCGGCTTTGCGGCCGGCACAGGAGCGGCTGGCACGGCGCAGCGGGGCGCTGAAGAGCAAGGCGGCAGGCGGGGAGAAACTCCCCCAGCCGCCTGCAGGCGGCAGCCCCCTCAAGGAGGGGGCCTCTGGCAGTGAGAGTGACCCGGCGGAAGCGGAGAAGCACCAGGAACCTGCTAAGGAGCCCAAGGCCGAAAAGACCCCGGAGGAGCGCCGGCGGGCCTTTGGCGAGATGGTGCAGGGCGAATACAGCGACGTGTTCCAGGAGATGATGCAGCGGGCCATTGATAAGGCCACGGAGAACATCCGGCAGAATCCGCAGGTGGCGCGGCTGACCCAGGCACTGGCCAATGCCTACGGCGTGGACACCGATGACATGGACGGCCTGATCGAGGCGGTGGAGAACGGCCGCGTGAAGGACGAGAAGTATTACGAGGAGCTGGCCCAGCAGCGGGGTGTGAGCGTGAAAACGGCCCGGGAGCTGGACAAGATGGAGAGCGACCTGAAGCGCAGCAACACCCGCAACGCGCAGCTGCAGGCCATGCAGCAGGAAGCGACCCGCCAGCAGCGGGTGAGCCAGATCCAGGCACAGTGGGAGGCCCAGGCCGCCCAGCTGAAGACCCAGTACCCGGATTTTGAGCTGCAGGAGGTGCTGGCCAACGAGCAGGTGGCCGACCTGATGCGCCGGGGCGTGAGCCTGCCGGACGCTTACCGGGCCGCCTACTTTGACCACATCATGCAGCAGGCCACGGCCCAGACCGCCCAGAAGGTGGAGCAGGGCGTGGCGGCACGCATCCAGCAGAGGGCCGGCCGGCCCGGCGAGAACGGCACCCGGCCCGGCGGCGCGGTGACCACCCATGTGGACGTGGCCAGCATGAGTCGCCGCCAGCTGGAGGACCTGGAACGCAGGGCACGCCGGGGCGAGAAGATCACGCTGTAACGACTTCCCACACGAGGGTGTGAGAACATAAACCTTTGAAGGAGGACCAAACCATGAAATGGAAGAAGTTGAACCTGCAGCTGTTTGCGGATGCGCACGAGCAGCTGCAGAACACCACCGGCAGCTCCGGCATGAGCGCCGAGATGAAAACCTTTTACGAGCGCCGCCTCATCGACCAGGCGCTGCCGGCGCTGGTGCATGACCAGTTCGGCGACAGCTACCCGATCCCGGCCAACAACGGCAAGACCATCGAGTTCCGCAAGTATGACGCGCTGCCCAAGGCCACCACGCCCCTGACCGAGGGCGTGACCCCGGAAGGCCAGGCCCTGACCGTGACCACGGTGACCGCTGAGGTGCACCAGTACGGCGGCTGGGTGCCCCTGACCGACATGGTGCAGATGACCACCATTGACAACAATGTGGTGCAGGCCACCAGCGTGCTGGCAAGCCAGAGCGGCCGCACCATGGACACCATCGTGCGTGACATTCTGGCCGGCGGCACCAACGTGATCTACGCACCCAAGGTGAGCGACGGCGTTGAGACCGCCGTGACCAGCCGTGCGGGCCTGGACGCCACGGCCCAGCTGACCGTGGACCTGATCGACCAGGCGGTGGCCCAGCTGAAGGTGCAGAACGCAGACCCCATCGGCTCTGCTGGCGGCAGCTATGTGGCCATCATCCACCCCTATGCGGCCTACGACATCAAGAAGGACCCCAACTGGGTGGAGGCCCACAAGTACGCCAGCCCCGAGGAGATCTTTGAGGGCGAGATCGGCAAGATCAACAACGTGCGGTTTGTGGAGACCAGCGAGGCAAAGATCTGGACGGGCACCGGCTGCCCCTCGGGCCTTGCGGTGTTTGGCACCCTGGTGCTGGGTGCCCACGCCTACGCCACCACCGAGCTGGAGGGCGGCGGCCTGCAGCACATTGTGAAGCAGCTGGGCTACGGCGACGACCCGCTGAACCAGCGCGCCTCTGTGGGCTGGAAGGCCGTGAAGACCGCCGAGCGCCTGAGCGAGCAGTACATGGTGCGCATTGAGAGCTGCAGCGCACGCTACAGCGCCAAGGCAAAGGCAAACTGAGGAACGGAGGATGAACAAATGGCAGTGAAGAAAGAAACCGCCCAGCAGGCTGCAGAAGCAGCCACCCAGGACACCAAGGACATGCAGGCGGAGAAGCCCGCCACCGAGGTGATCCACCTGTTCAAGGACAACGGCCGCTACTCCAGCGCCCGCTTTGTGAGCGTGAACGGCGAGGCGTACCTGATCCAGCGCGGCGTGGACGTGGAGGTGCCTGCGGCGGTGGCCGAGGTGCTGCGCCACAGCGAGGAGATGGACAACGCGGCCAACGCGAAGATCGAGGCGGCCCAGGCGGCGGCGCAGAACGTGCCGGCACTGCAGAAGCTGTAACCCTCTCACCGGCCCTGTCCGCCAAGGGCGGCGCGGATGCCGGAGCTCCCCCGAAAGGGGAGCCACGAATCAAAGAAGAATACACCCGGTACGGCAGGCACTTGCTGTGCCGGGTGTATTTGCTAAGGAGGCGGAACGATGACAGCCGGAAAGGCGATAGAACTTTGCGACCAGATGCGGCCGAACAACGACTTTGGGGACGAGATGAAGCAGATGTGGATGCGCCAGTGCGACGCGCGGCTGCGGCAGACGGTGGTGAACCGCTCGGCCTGCGGCGATTTTGACGCTGTGGGCGCCGACATGGCCGGGGACGGGCTGGAGTATGACACCCAGCTGCTGGCACCGGATGCCTTCAGCGCACTGTACCAGCACTGGCTGTGCGCCCAGATGGACCTGGCCCTGGGCGAGACGGCCCGGGCGGTGAACGAGCTGCAGATGTACAGTGACTACTGCCAGGAGTTTGCAGCCTGGATGCGGCAGAAATACCCCCCGGCGGGCGGGGTGCAGTGGAGGTATTGAGAGATGATCGACGGGACGAACCTGAACCAGCTGACCGGTAGCCGGCAGCTGTTGCGGGCCTTTGGGGGCATCAACGAGACGTACAGCTGCAGCGAGGCGGAGCTCTCGGCGGCGCTGAATTTTTCCGGCCGGGGATTTCCGGCGCTGCAGACCCGGGCCCTGCGCAAGAAGGTGCGGGACGTGGAAAAAGTAAACGGCATGTACCACCTGAACGGGCTGCTGATCTGCCGGGGAATGGGGCTGGAATACGCACCGGACGGGCAGGCGGGCCGCACGGCGGCGGTGACGCTGGAGAATGTGCTGACCGATGACCGCAAGGCGCTGGCCGGCATGGGCAGCAAGGTGCTGATCTGGCCGGACAAGCTGGCCTTTGACACCGAGACCGGCCAACTGGAAACGCTGGGGGCAAAGTGGGAGCTGGGCGACCGCAAAATGACCGTGTGCCCCTGCGACACGGAGGGCAAGGTGTACGAGGTGACCGGTGCGGGCGACACGGAACCGGAAGAGCCGGAGGACGGACAGCTGTTTTTGAAGGGCGACCCGGAGAACCTGTACGACTATGAGAGCGTGCTGGAAAAGTGGAGCGCCAAGAGCGGCAAGTGGGTGCAGGTGCTGGTGAACACGGTGCGCATGACCTGCCCGGGGATCGGGAGCCTGCTGAAGGAGGGCGACACAGTGACCCTGACCGGCATGCCGCAGGCCGTGTGCGACGCTCTGGCGGCAGACCTGAACGGAGAGATCGTGGTGCAGGCGCTGGAGGGAGACGACCTTGTGGCCAGCCTGACCCCGGCTCAGGACAGCAGCCGGTACTATGGCAGCTGGACGGTGACGGCCACGGGCACCAGCTGGCGCAGCCTGGACGGGGCGCGCACCGAGAACGAGGGCCTGGCCGTGAGCATCACGCTGGAGCGGCGGGTGCCGGATCTGGACTTTGTGACGGAGCAGGGCAACCGGGTATGGGGCTGCAGCAAGAAGGAAAACACCATTTACGCCTGCCGCCTGGGCGACCCCACCAACTGGTACAGCTACCGGGGCATTGCAGCGGACAGCTACGCCGTGAGCGTGGGCAGCGACGGCACTTTTACCGGCGCGGCCAGCTGCATGGGGTATGTGCTGTTCTTCAAAGAGAACTGCATCCACAAGCTGTACGGCTCCAAACCCAGCGACTACCAGCTTTCCAGCGTGCGGTGCCGGGGCGTGGCAGCCAACGCCGCCCACAGCCTGTGCGTGCTGAACGAGACGCTGTATTACCTTTCGCCCGGCGGGGTGATGGCATGGGACGGCAGCCTGCCCAGCAAGGTGTCCGGCGCGCTGGACACCGGGAAGCTGACGGGGACCGCATGGTGTGCCGCCGGCAGTTTGGACGCCCGGTATTACCTGTACCTGCGCCGGCAGGGTGACAGCGCCGGGCGGCTGCTGGTGTACGACACGGAGCGGGGCCTGTGGCACGAGGAGAGCGCCGTGGGTTACGAGATGGCCAGCACCGGCCGGCAGTTGTACCTGTGGGACGGCCGGGCCCTGTGGGCGGCAGACCCCGACCGGGAAACAGAAGGGGAAGCCGAGGCGGCGCTGCAGTTTGAAGCGGTGAGCGGAGACATTGGACTGACCGAGACGGATGACAAATACATCAGCCGGATCACCCTGCGGCTGGACGCGCAGATCCACAGTGTGGTGACGCTGGCGGTGAGCTACGACGGCGGGCCCTGGGAGACCCTGCGCACGGCGGCGGCCACGGGAGACCATGCCCGGCTGAACCTGCCCTTTGAGCCGCGCCGGCACGACACCCTGCGGCTGAAGCTGAGCGGCACGGGGCAGATCGCGCTGCGGAGCATGGCCTTTACATTGGCGGGCACCACCGGCGGCCGGGTGACCGGGGCCGGGCCGAGAAAGTGAGGAAGAACGATGGCGAGTTTAGCGGGGCTGAACGGCATCAGCCTGCCCAGCTTTGGCAGCAGCATGGACCCGGAGGACGCCCGGGCGCTGCGCAACTACCTGTACCAGCTGCAGGAACAGCTGGGCTACGTGCTGACCAACCTGGACAGCGAGAACATGAGCGAGAATTTTTTGAGCAGTAAGGGGGAGACGGAATGAGCAGACTGAGCAATGCCCGGACGGAACTGGAGAACTACGAAAAGACCCGCCCGGCGGACTATGTGAGCCAGTACCAGCCGAAGATCAAGGACGTGATGGGCCAGCTGGACGGCATGAAAGAGTTTGACTACGACCCGGACGCCGACACGGCCTACCAGCAGTACAAGAGCCAGTACACCCGCTCGGCCAAGCTGGCGAACCAGAACGCACAGGCCAATGCCGCCGCCCAGACCGGCGGTTATGGCAGCAGCTACGGCACCCAGGCGGGCCAGAACGCCTACACGGCCACCATGAACAACCTGGACAACGTGCTGAACAGCCTGCAGGACCAGAGCCGCAGCGAGTACACGGCCAAGCGCACCGGGCTGGAGACCCGGCTGAACGGCCTGCAGAATGCGGAAAAGCAGGACTACCAGAATTACCAGAACGACTACAGCAACTGGCTGAACGGCCTGCAGTACCGGCAGAACCAGTACAACAGTGCATCCAGCGAACACCAGCAGCGCACCAGCAATGTGCTGAACGGCATCCTGAGTGCGGTGGGGCTGGCGGCACAGATTTTGCCGTGGTTCTTTGTGTAAGGAAAGGAAAAGCAGATGGGAACGATCACGAGACTGAACACGGCAAAGAAGAAGCTGGCCCAGGCCGAACAGGCTATGCCGGGGGCCTACCAGAACAACTACACGGACAGCATCAACCAGAAGCTGGGGCAGCTGGCGGATGCCAGCCTGACCGGCAGCACCGGCGTGGACACGGACGCCCTGAACGCTGCCTACCAGCAGTACCGGGCCAACAGCGTGGCCAACGCCCAGAACGGCGCGGCAGCCGCTGCCGGCACGGCCAATACCCTGGCGGGCGGGTACGGTGCGGACTGGGCCAAGACGGCGGCGAACCAGGCGGCAGGGGAGCAGATCGCAGGCGTAGACAACAGCCTGAGCAGCCTGCGGGCGGACGCTTTGCAGAACTGGAAGCAGAAGATGAGTGACACCACCAGCGTGCTGGACGACCTGCTGGGCCAGCAGAGCCTGGAACGCAGCGAGTATGACGGCAGCGTGAGCAATGCCCAGAACTGGCGGGACTACCTGAGCAGCCGGGTGGACACGGCACGGCAGGAGAACACGAACTTCTGGAAGAACGTATGGACCGGCGTGAAGGGCGTGGGGAGCGCGGCACTGGGGGCGTATGATGCCTACATGGGCTACAGCACGCAGAAGATGAACGCCATCAGTCAGGCGGAGGAAATGTACCGCAACGGAAATGTGGACGGTGCAAAGACGGTGCTGAAGATGTACCGGATGGATGAAAATATGTTCGACAACCTGCAAGGCGTCAGCAATGTGACCAAGCAGCAGATCGAGGCGTCGAAGGACATCTATTCGCTGATGCAGTCCGGCGCACCGGATGAGATGATTGCGTATTACTGCAGCCAGTACGATCTGGATCCGGAAATCTACAAGAACTGGTCTGGCCTGAGCGACGCGGACAAGACGAACCTGGACTACCTGATGAAGGCAGGAGAATACAAAGGAAACGGCTATGAGGGACTGGGCAACACCATTCTGAGCAAGCTGGGTTACGGTTCGGATGCAGTGGACGATTACGACACCGTGGCCGGGCGGATCAATACCAACAATCTGAAATATCAGGTTGCCTTGCAGGAAGCCTTGCAGAAGATCCAGCAGAAGCACAGTACTGTAAGCGGCAGCAACACCCAGCGGAGTCCCGGCATCCAGTACAGTTCCAACAACATCACCAGTCTGCTGAGCAAGCTGGCGGGTCTGGACGAGAGCAACCCGATGTATGGTGTGATCGCGGGCGAGCTGCAGCGGGCAGGCGTGGACGTGAACAGCCTACTGGGAACGGGCAGCGGCAGCGGGACGGCGGCCCGGAGCGGGAGCACCGGAAGCAAGCTGGCGGGCGTATTACAGCGCGGGTCGGTATATGGCACGGTGAAGCCGGTGGACGGCACCAATGGAAACAGCTTTGACACAGCACTCGCCAAGGCGCAGAGTATGACGAACCAGGGAAAGAGCGCAGGAGAAATTGAGGACTACCTGATCCGGCTGGGGTTCGGCGATGATGTGATCAGCCGGGTGTCCAACACGATGGGATGGTAAAAAGGAGAAGAGAATGGGCTGGAGTGTAGACGAGGTGCGCAGAAGGCGTGAAGCACTGGAAAAAGAAGATGCGAAAAAAAAGGCTGCTGCGGCAGCAAAGGCCAGCACGAACACAAAGGCGGCCGGCACGGCAAAGAGCGGCGGGAGCACGGGTGTGATGGCGGGTGCTCCGCTGGCAGCGGGGTTGAGCACGGAGAAAAGTGTGCCAGCGGGTGCCCCGCTGGCAACGGGCTTGAGCACGGCGAAGGCCGGCACGGCTAAGACCGGCGGCACGGCAGGCAGCAAAAAGACCAGTACCCCGGCCTGGACGGGCGGCACCCGGCAGGTGCTGGGAACAGTAAGCGCGGACACGCTGGGCAAGCAGGTGCTGGCGGATATGGCCAGCAACACGGGCAGCCCGGTGGCCACGGACCGGCAGGAGGACTACGAACCGGGCTGGAACTATGCGGGCAGCGACAACACCCCGAAACAGCGGGCCATTGCGCAGGGCACCTACGGCAGCTACGCCAAAGCGGCGCAGAAGGTGGGGGACACCCTTGCCAAGGACCGGCCCACAGACCGCTTTGACGAGCTGAACCAGTGGATGGACGAAAGCCCCCGGCACCGACAGCTGGTGAGCCTGATGCGGCAGGGAAAGAGCGGCACCGAAGATGCCATGGCACTGGGCAGCAGCACCGGCGACAATGCGGCGGCAGTGCGGGAGGAATACAGCCCGGGTGAGCTTTTGAAGATGGGGTATACCGCCGAAGAGATCAACGGTGCCCGGCGGTACATCCGGGAGTACGATGCCCTGCCGGTGACTGACCGGGCGGTGCGCCGCACGGCGGACACCACGAAGGGCATTGCAGCCACGGTGGCGTCGGCGGTGCCCATGGCGGGCGAGATGATCACCCAGGGCGTGAAGGACATCCGGGCTACCCAGAAAAACGAGGCGGCACTGGACAAGGAACTGGAAGGCGATGCCCGTGGCAAGGAACTGAAAGACCGGATCACGGCGGTGGACATGGACTATAACCCCCAGTACACCGACGCGGATCTGCGCGGCATGGGCTACAGCCAGAGCGAGATCGACGAAATGCGCAGCCGCATTGCCGGGACGGTGCAGAAAACGGCGCTGGATAAAGACACAAGCCTTGGCTACCAGCTGTACCACTACGGCCAGCAGCGCACGGAAGCGGCCCAGGCGGGCCTGAGCCCGGCGGCCAAAACAGCCATGGGCGTTGCCACCAGCGCGGCGGAGAACCTGGCTGTGGCGGGCGTGAGCCCCTACCTGGTGCTGCCGGTGCTGAGCGCTCAGGGCGCGGCGGAGAGCATGGGCCAGGACGCGGAGAAGGGCACCAGCGCAGGTCAGGCCGTGGGCGTGGGCCTTGCAAAATTTGGCGCAGGCTGGGCCATCAACAGCGTGGGCGTGGCGGACATGGCCCGCAGCATGGGCGTGGACTATGCCCGGGACACGGTGGCCGGAAAGCTGGCCGATCTTGTGCGCAGCTCGAAGCTGATGAACAAGCTGGGAAGCAGCCAGGTGGCGAAAAACACCATCTCCGGCGGTGTTGACAATGCAGTGCAGGCCTTTGTGGAGACCTATGCGGACAAGATCATTGACGCGGCGCTGGGCGGGGACCAGCAGGCCGCCGACGAGCTGCTGCAGAGCGACACCTTTTTGCAGGCGCTGCAGAGCGGCCTGACCGGCGGCGCATCCGGTGCGCTGGGCGGTGCTGTGGGCACCGGGCTGGGCGCCATGAGCCGGACGCTGGATGCCCGGGCCGGGACGGAAACGGCTGCCCCGGTGCAGGTGGACACCGAGAGCCGGGCGGCGGATGCTGCGGCGGCGCAGCGGGCACTGGAAGAGCGGGCGCAGGAGCAGACCGGGGCAGAACTCCCTCAGCCGCCTGCGGACAGCAGCTCCCCCGGGGAGGGCGCCTTAAAGGTGGCGGAGACGGCAGACCGAACGGAAGAAACGGCCGTGAACGATGACCCGGCGGTACATACCCCGGCGCAGAACGCCAGCATTGCCCAGTACAAGGACAGCGTGGACGAGAAGATGGCCGAGTATGTGGACAGGGTGCGGGCAGGTGAAACGCTGGCCCCCTACATGGTGACCGAGACCAGCGACCGGATGCGCAGCGCCATGCAGGAGCTGACCGGCCTTGCCAAAGTGGGCAGCGTGACCATGCTGGACGCCAACGGAGTGAAGCACATCACGAACCGGCACGCGGGCGGCGACGGCAGCGCAGACGCCACCATGAAGGAGAGCGCCGACGTGGCCCGGGCGGCCTATGTGCTGAACAACTTTGACAATGCGTATCTGGCAACGCGGAAAGCGGATGGATACTATACTGCCAATCGAAAAAAAGCACCTATTGTAATTTTTGAGAAAAAAATAGACGGCTCCCACATCATCGTGGAAGCCGTGACAGATGCCAAAAAAAGTAAAAACTTTATCGTTTCGGAATATTTGTCGTCCGTTGGTGTGCCGGAAAAAGAAATAGCGAAAGTTCTGCAGCCCTCTATGGATGCCGTTGCCGACCCCAGAGATACGTCCGAAACGTTAAGTGCAGATCCTTCCGCTATTCCGATGGCAGAAGTTCTGCGATCCCCCGTGAATGCCGTTGCCAGCCCTGGGGATAACGCCCGAAACGTAGTCGCAGATCCTTCCACTGGAGATTCCCGAGGTTCTGGCGCCAAGTCTGCTGAAACTGGCGACAAAAGCCTCTCGGAAACCCCGCTGAGGCCCACGAGCGAGACCGCGATGCAGCGCACCGGCAGCAGCCCGGACGGGACCCCTGCCACCACTGTAACACAGCAGACGGGCAAAGTCAACGGAGACACGGTGGAAAAGGCCGGGGAAAGTGTGGAAAGCGGCCCGGCGGAGTACGCGGACGTGGCGCTGAAGGCCGACCCGGCGGCGCTGAAGACAGACAGCTGGACGCGCGGCGAACAGCTGGACACGGCGCGGACGCTGGCACGGAATGCGCGGATGAGCACCCAGGCGGTGCAGACCGTAGTGAACAACATGCCGGAGGGCATCGGCGCGGAGATCTATGCCCCGGCCGCGGCCAGCCTGTACCGGCTGGGCGTGAACGGCGAGGGGGCCAGCTTTGACGAGGCTTTGCGGATGACCGGCAAGGGCAGTGCCCTGAGCGGCCGGGTGCAGCAGGTGCTGGCGCTGGGGGACGCAGGCCGGACGGCGCTGAACCTGGCCTACTTACAGGGCAAAGGAGAAGCGGAACGCTACCAGGAGACCCGGGCCGCAGAGCTGGGCAAGCAGCCCGGCAAGGCGGCCCTGCGGGACGACGCGGGCACCTACTACAAGGCGGACGGCAGCGTGAGCAAGGGCACCCGGGCGGACGACGCCCTGATCGAGCTGAGCGCCAAGGCCAGCGGCGTGGCGGCGCAGCGGGTGGTGCAGGGCCTTGCAAACAACGCCAAGGGCCTGATCCAGAGCGCGGCGGGCAAGGTGTTTTACTCGAGTGAAGCCGACGCCGCCACCGTGATGCACGAGACGCTGCACGAGCTGAACCGCTGGGACAACGCCGGCGGGCAGGAGCTGATCGACACCTTTGAGCACTACCTTGTGCAGCAGAACGGCATGGACAGCGTGCAAGAGCTGGTGCAGAGCTATCTGGACCGGTACGAGCGGGCGGGCCAGCAGCTGACCTACAACCAGGCCATGGAAGAGATCACGGCGGACGCCATGCGCAGCATTTTTGGAACGGAAGAGGACTTCCGGAATTATGTGCGCCAGCAGGCGGCGGAAGCCAGGATGAACGCCCAGGCCCAGAAGCGGAGCAACCGGGTGATGCAGAAGATCGAGACGCTTTTGCAGAAGGTGCTGACCGACATCAAGACCCTGCTGGGGGCAGAGCCGGACAACGCGGCGGCCCGGGCGGCCCGCACCCTGACCGAGACGCAGCTGAAGGACCTGCGGCAGATCTACTTCAACCACCAGGCGGATGCCGGAACCAACTACCGCGCGGCGCTGGAAGCAAACGGCGGCATGGAAAAAGCCGCTGCGGCAGACGCGGCAGCGGCGGAGGGAGAACGGTATTCCATTGACCCGGACTATGCTGAGAAAATCGACGAGTGGGACAAAGACGGGCGCTCGGACGATGAAACGTTTGTTCTGGGCAGCACCGGCGACACGCTGCAGGGGCTGGGTGCACGGGAAAGTGACATCTACATGAACAGCGACAAGATCAACCGCATTCTGCACGACCACCCGGAAATGACGCTGAACGAGATCAAACGCATCCCGGAAGTGCTGGACGACCCGGTGATGGTGCTGACCAGCCAGAACAAGGGCCGCAGCCAGCAGAACACCCGCCTTGTGATGTTTGGCAGCGTAAAAGCAAAGGACGGCAGGCCGGTGATGTGCATCCTGGACCTGCGGCCGGTGGAAAACCATATTGTCATCAACGACATGCAGAAACTGACCAGTGCCTACACAAAGGACACAAACCCGGTGCAATTTGTGCGGAACAGTGATGTGCTGTATGCATCGGAAAACAAAAAAAGAACCACGGCGTTGCTTCGGTCCCTAGGCTTCGAAATGCCTAGCGAGCTGCAACCTTGTGGTTCCATTGGCAGTATAGCATACTGGAAAGATGGCGTCAAGCTGGAGGGTGTGAAATTTACCGAGCTGGAAATGAACGGTGATACAAACAAAAAAGGAGCCAATGTCTTGCTTCGCTCCCATGGCTTCGAAATGCCAAGCGAGTTGCAACGTTATGGCTCCATGGAAAGTATAGCACAGGAGACCGCCGAAAACAAGTACCAGCTGGACGTGGACAGCGAGGACGTGGAAGCGGCCAAGGCCCAGAGCGTGGGCGACGGCGGGGCCGAGACCCGGACCGTTGCCCGGGTGGTGGAGCTGGCGGACAAAGCGCAGGTGTCGGACGAGAGCCTGGACCGCATTGCCCGGAAGGTGACCAAGGCTGCGGACAGCCGGGCGGACGTGAAGACCCTGACCAGCCGCCTTGCCGCACTGCGGAACTACCTGAGCGGCGGCAGCGTGGACTGGGCCCAGGCCCACGGCTTTGTGCTGGACATGGCCCAGCAGGTGATGGAAGGCAGCGCCAAGAAAAACGACGAGCTGTGGAAGGCCTACCCCGACCTGCACAAGATGGGCATGAGCCTGGAAAAAGGCAGCAAGGACTACAACGAGGTGCTGTACAAGTACGGCAGCTGGGCCGAGGCCCGGAAGGAGCTGGCAAAGCACGGCGTGAGCCTGACGCTGACGAAAAAGGGCGAGGTGAGCCGGTGGGACGCCGACTTTACCGAGCTGCAGGGCATTGGCGGGGGATTGTTCCCCACCGAAACGCCCAGCAGCGCCGCCGACGCGCTGGAAGCCATGGCAGCGGCCCATGACGCCATCCGCCCCACGATGGAGAGCGCCTACGACAGCGACTGGGACGCAGCCAAGCAGGAGCTGGCCATGGAGATCTGGGGCGAATACCTGGGTCTGCCGGGAGTGGCCAACAGCCGGAACGCGAAACTGCGGGCGGAGTTCAAGGTCCGGACACAGCAGATGAACGAGCAGGCAAGGCGGCACAGCCTGGCTTTGCAGGCCCAGGCGAACCTGGACGCGGCCAGACAGCGGGCCAATGACCGGCAGAAGATGCGCAAGGGTTACGCCGAGGCACTGAGCCAGGCGGAAAGCAAGGCTGCAAAGGCCCAGCAGGCTGCGGACGCCCGGGTGCAGAAAGCCCGGGAACAGGCTGCCCTGGCGCAGGCGAAGAACGCCGAGCGGCTGGCCAAGCTGCGGGACAGCCGGGACAAGGACAACACCCGGCGGGCGATAAGGAAAGCGACGGGCCAGCTGACCAAGATGTTCGAGCGCCCGACGGCGGACAAGTATGTGCCGGAATACCTTTTGGACAAGGTGCGGCCGGTTTTGCAGCTGGCGAACGAGGCCATTGGCAACCGGGAAACGGCCCAGCGGCTTGCTCAGTGGGCACACCGGGGCGAAGAAGGCTGGACCTACGCGCCCATGCAGGACAGCAAGGCGGCTATGGAGAAAACGATGCACGGGCTGCGGGACGGCATCAAGCGGGAAATGGACAACAGCGACCGGGCGCGGCTGGCATGGGAGAACAGCGGCCTGCAGGACGCCATTGACGAGTGGCTTCTGGACGTGAACGACAACCGGGAACGGGAGATCGAAGTGCTGCGGGCGAAGATCGAGAACGCAAAGCAGTACACCCGGGAGGATGAAAGCCCGAGCTGGACAGCGTATGTGGACGGACTGAACGACCGACTGGCAGCGCTGAAAAACGGCGGCATGGCCACCCTGAGCTCCGACGAACTGCGGGGACTGCGGGACATCATTGACCAGACGCTGCACATCATCAGGACCGACAACGTGGTGGTGGGCGCGACCGAGGACGTGATGATCGACGAGCTTGCCGAGGGGGTGAAACTTGAGCTGACCGATGCCAAAGGCGTGAGCAAAAAGAGCGGCTTCTCCGGCAAGGTGAGCCGGGCGCTGAACAGCTACAAGATGAACACCATGAACATTGAGCGGATGTTTGAGCGGCTGGGCGGGTACACCCACGGCGGATACCTAGAGAACCTGGGCAAAATGCTGAACGATGGCCAGCGGAAGAAAACGAAGATCCTGATCGAGGGCACGAGGGTGTTTGACGAGCTGACGGGGCCGAAGCACGAGAAGGAACTTTACCACTTTACCCATGACCTTGTGGACATCGGTCTGAAAGACGACAGCGGCAAGGCGCGGAAGATCACCCACAACCAGCTGGCGGAGCTGGCGCTGCAGCTGCAGAACCGGCAGGGCGTGCACCACATCCTGCACGGCGGCCTGACGCTGGAGAACATGGAGGCGAAGCTCTCCGGCGACACGGAGCTGGCAAAGCTGGACAAGGCCACGGTGCGGGTGGGGCAGCTGACCGTGACCGACGAAGCGGGCAACAAGCTGGACGCGGCCGCCCTGAGCCAGAACGAGGACGCCGAGCGCCGCACCCTGCTGGAAGAGGTGGACAAGCACCTGACCGACTACGACCGGGCATGGATGGCGGCCTGGAAGACCCTGAACGCCAGGATGACCGGGTACATCAACGAGACCAGCATGCTTTTGAGCGGCGTGAAGAAGGCCACCACCGAAAACTACATCCACATCAACGTGGACGGAGACACGAACCTGGAGCAGAACAAGGGCATCCGGTACGACAACAGCGCGGCGAACCCGGGGTGGCTGAACCACCGTGTGAACAGCTCCAAACCCATTTTGCTGGTGGGCCTTGTGCAGCAGGCCGAGACCAGCATTGAAAACACGGCCCAGTACGCGGGCATGGCGGTGCCGCTGCGGAACGCGGAAAAGGTGCTGAACAGCATGCAGGGCGGACGGACGCTGTTTGGAACCATTGGAGACGTTTGGGGCACCCCGGCGCGCGAGTACATGAACAACGCTCTGGCGGACCTGTGCGAGGTGAAGGACAGCCGGGCCGTGGGCGACGGCGTATTTGCCAAGCTGCGCAGCTACGCGGCCGCTGCGGCGCTGAACGCCAACATCAACGTGACGCTTTTGCAGGCGGCGTCCTTACCCACGGCAGCGGCAGAGCTGGGCTGGGGCGCCACGGGCGGTGCCGCGGTGCAGTTTGGCAAGAACATCCTGCCGTGGGAGCTGACAAAAATTGAACAGCGGATGGCCGAGCACGGGGATGAGCTGCTGGCCTACCGCCTGCGGGGCACCGGCACGGGCGAGATGGCAAGCGCCAACGCGCAGAAGGGCTTTGCGGGACGCAGCCACGATGCAGCCCGGAACAGCGAGAACAAGGCGGTGCGCGGTGTGACCAGGGCGGCGGACAAGGTGATCAGCCTGTGGACGGGCGGCATCACAAAGATGGACGAGATCACGGTGGCGGCGTGCTGGCAGGGCAGCGAGAGCTATGTGAAAGCCCACCCGGAGGAATTTGCGGCCGGGGCCGAGGTGGTGAACAGCCCGGAATACTGGGCGGCGGTGAACGAGAAGTTCCAGCAGGTGGTGGAACACACCCAGCCCAACTACACCACCATGCAGCGCACGGGGTTCCAGCGGTCCGGCAACGAGATGACCAAGACCCTGATGATGTTCAGCACCCAGCGGCAGCAGAACGCGCAGATTTTGACGGCGGCCTTTGAGGACTACGCGGCGCAAAACGCATGGGTGAAGGCCCGGGAGAAAGCCTACAGGGAACACCCCGGTGCCGAAAGCAAGGCGGCGCTGGAAGAAGCACAGAAGGCGAAAGACCAGGCCGCGCTGCGGAAGATGAACGCAATCAGCAGCCAGGTGGTGCAGACGGCGGTGATCGCGGCGCTGGGCGTGGGCGTGAAATTTGGGCTGCACCGGTGGCAGGACCTGCAGGACGACAACGGCGACATGACCCCGTGGAGCGTGGCGGCGGATTTTGTGCGGCAGTACATCAAGAGCTTTGGCAGCAACTGGACCGGCGTGAGTGAGGCCATGACGGCGGTGGACCTGGCGACATCGGGCTTTACCAGCACCCGCTCCACCATCAGCATGAACGGCATCGAAGTGCTGAACGATGTGGTGCGGAAGATCGCAAAGGTGTATCAGCTGGAAGCCAAGGACACCAGCGAGATGACCGAGAAGCAGCTGGACGCCTACAACGCCCAGATGAAGGAGGCCATTGCGGACATGCTGGGCCAGTTTGCGGCGGCACGGGGCATCCCCTACGCGAACCTGAAAAAGCAGGTGCAGGCGGTGACCGGGTGGATGGACACTCTGGCCAACTGGAACAAGGAGGGCGGGAACTTTGACAGCCTGCCTGCCAGCGCCACCGGCCAGTATGACCGGCTGTACAACGCCTACCTGAACGGGGACACGGTGGAAGCGAAAGCCGCCATTGCAAAGCTGAACGGCATGGTGGAGGCCGGAACGATCCAGGAGAACAAGGCATACGAGCAGATGGGAAAGCGGCTGCAGCAGTACGAGCCCCGGGTGACCGAGGCGGCGAAGGAGACCAACGCCGACCACTGGGAAAAGCGCAAGCAGCTGGTGGACCAGATG
Source organism: uncultured Faecalibacterium sp. (assembly GCA_902463905.1). Taxonomy (GTDB): domain Bacteria; phylum Bacillota; class Clostridia; order Oscillospirales; family Ruminococcaceae; genus Faecalibacterium. The sequence continues at coordinate 20,390 of CABQHF010000004.1, forward strand.
ACAAGCGAGCTCCAGCAGGCATTTGGCGGGGAACAGAGCGACGCCCACGACTGCGTGGTGAAAGCGGTGGATGCAAAGAGCAACGAGCTGCTGAAGGTGGAGAAGGGATACGACAAGAACAGCAGCATCTATGCAGGGCTGCGGGACGCCGTGGGCGGCGGCAGCAGCGAGAGCGTACAGGAGGAGTACGACCGGCTGGTGAAGGCGGGCAAGAAGCCGGATACCGTAAAGACTGAGATCACGAAGGCGGCCAAGGCGGACTATGTGGACGGCAGCTACTACGACCGGGAGCAGCTGGCGGAGATGCTGCTGGCCCTGACCGACAAAGACGGGAACGCCCTGTACGAACAGAAGAATCTGGACGACTGGGTGAAACAGGCGGAGAAGAACGCAGAGAAGGAGGCACAGAAGGAAAACGAGTTTGACCGGCATGATCTGCTGAAGTAAACAAGAGCACCCCGGCGGCCGGAAATGGCTGCCGGGGTGCTTGTGTTTCCATCAGTCAAACAAATCAGAATGCGTACCTGTGCGGAACAGGAAGAGCATGAGCTGCTCACCGTCCACGCGATAGATCAAAAGCCAATCGGGACGGATGTGGCATTCACGAAAGCCGATGTAGTCACCGGTGAGATCGTGATCACGGTTCTTTTCTGGCAGGGGCTGCTGTGCGGCCAGCTGGTCTACGATGGATTCCAGCAGGCCAAGATCACAGCCGCGCTTAGCTGCGAGCTTGAGATCTTTTTTGAAGCGATTGGAAAGAACGACCTCAAGCATTGGACAATACCTCGTTCATGGCATCGTGAAAGGATGCGTAACGGGGGTAATTTTCAGGGTGCGCCTTCATGGCGGAGTATTCGTTCAAGGCAGCGGCGGTCTCCGCATTGGGAATTTCCCGCGAGACGGGGAACGGCAGGCCCTGAACGCGGACTGCCTGCTTCAGAAAGATGGTGACTGCGGTGGAGAGATCCATGCCGAGATCGGAAAAAAGCTCCTGACTGGAACGCTTGAGATCTGCATCCAGACTGATGTTGGTGCTTACTTTAGCCATGACGAAAACCTCCTTCAGAACTATTCTATGCTTAGAATAACATGATATGCGCATGATGTCAACACGATGCACACATAAAATAGGAAATTCTCTTTTTGCAACCCTTGTTTTGCGTGCGAAAGTCCGCAGGTTTTTTGTGCAGCGGAGTGCGGTAGACTGGAAGGGCGAAAGGAGGAGACGCGAATGCGTGTGAAGATCTTGAAGCGCAGTTTTGCCGGGGCGGAGTTTGCCCCGGACGTGCGGGTGCTGAAGGTGGGCGGCCAGAGCAGCGCCGGGGTGGAAAAGCTGGAATTTGAGCTGCCGGCAGAATGGCAGGGCCTGAGCGTGACGCTGCATGTGCAGTGGCTGGACGGCACCCTGCCCGCACCGGTGCTGCTGGACGACGAAGACAGCGTGGCGGTGGACAAGACCCTGACGGCCAGCCCCGGCGGCCAGTGGATGCTGCTGGCCCTGGGTGCGGACGGTTACCGGGCCCTGACAAAGCCCACCAAGTACGAGTGCTACAGCACTCTGAACACCGACGGAGACGTGGAAATCAGCCCCACCCAGTACGAGACCTTTGTGGCCCGGGTGCTGGAATACTCCAACACGGCGCAGCAGGCCGCAGCCAGCGCAAAGGCCAACGCCGAGACGGCGGCCACCGCAGCAACCCGGGCGGTGAATGCCAAGGGCCAGGCAGAGACGGCGGCCCGGACGGCAACGGCAGGGGCTGAAAACTCTGAAAATTCGGCGGCGAGGGCAGAGGCAGCAGCCCACCGGGCAGAGCTGGCGGCACCGGAGACCGGGAAGGTGGTGAGCGTCAACGGCAAGGGAGGCGTGGTGATCCTGACGGCCCAGGACCTGGGAGCAGTGCCCCAGGACAGTGACCAGGTGGTGAAAAGTCTGACCCTGGCAGGAAAAACCCTGACGGTGGAGCTGGGAGACGGAAGCAGGCGGACCTTTACCACCCAGGACACCACCAGCCTGACGGCCATGACCGGGGTGCTGGAAACGGCCCACGGAGGCACCGGGAAGGAGACCCCGTTGACGGCTGAGGATGTGGGGGCGGTGGAAGCGGGGAGCAGCGTGTACATCAAGGCGCTGACGGTGCAGGGCAACACAATGACCGTGACCAAGGGCGACGGCAGCACCGAGACCGTGATGCTGGCCCAGGAGTATGTGCTGCCTGCCGCCACCGCTTCCCAGCTGGGCGGCGTGAAGGTGGGGGACTACCTGGACATCACCCCGGACGGCACCCTGAGCGGCAAGACCCTCAACGACAAGATCGCTGCCGCCGTGGCGGTAAAGTCGGAGCCCCGGCTGGTGTGGAACCACTACGAAGAAACCGGAAAAAAGTGGAAAACCTACGATATCAAAATGCCAGACGGCCTGGACTACGTGCACGTCAAGACGAGGTACAACGACAGTTCCAGCGCATACGGTGAAGAAGTAGACATTGCAAAAGGTTGCACGGTCAATCATAGCTTCGGCCATGGCACTGGAATTTTCGCATCCAACACGACTTTCCAGACAAACGGGACCCTGCACTTTGCAACAGAATCGGCGACCGGCGGTTACACCGTAGAGATCTGGCTCACCGGCTACCATTACCCTACGCTGGCCGAGCTGCTGACCGAGACGCAGACCGCGCAGGCGGACACGGATGCCCTGGCGGTAGATCAGGAGTACCGCGTCGCCATGCTGGAGCTGGGGCTGACCGACGACACCACCACTGACACAAGCACCACATAAGGAGGTAAAAACTATGTTGTATCGTATCTGTAAACGCCTGATCGAGCGCGGCCAGACCGCTGGCCTTGCGGAAAAAATTGATGTTTTTTACGCCCTCGGCCGCATCACCGAGGACGAGTATAAAGAGCTGTCTGAGCTGCTGGCCGAAAAGACCGGCGAAAAGAGTGAGGAGTGAGCCTATGGCAATCAAAGAGTATTCCTTGGCCAAGGACGGGGCCAGGCAGCTGGCACCGGGCTTTAAGGTGCGGGAGTTCCGGTGCCGCGACGGCAGCGACGCTATCATGATCGACCAGACCCTTGTGGTGCTGCTGCAGGCCATCCGGGAGCACTTTGGCAAGGCGGTGGTCATCACCAGCGGCTACCGCACGGCCACCCACAACACCGCTGTGGGTGGTGCAAAATCCAGCCAGCACCTGCTGGGCCGGGCGGCTGACATCCAGGTGGCGGACACCACCGTGGAGGCCGTGGCCGCCTACGCCGAGAGCCTGATGCCGGACTGGGGCGGCGTTGGCCGCTACCCCGTCAAGGCAGGCTGCACCAAGGGCTGGGTGCATGTGGACACCCGGCCCAACAAGAGCCGGTGGGTGGGCTGATCGCCTCACGGCACCCCGCTTTGAGACGATTAAAACGAAAATGAGACGAAAGGAGGAAGTGACATGAAAGACACCTTTTGCATGGCCGTGGGGGCGCTGGGTGCCGCCATTGCCAGCCTGTACGGCGGCTGGGATGCGGCGCTGCAGACGCTGATCCTTTTTATGGCCGTGGACTATGTGACCGGCCTGATCGTGGCGGGCGTATTCCACGCCAGCCCCAAGAGCCGGACCGGCGCGCTGGAGAGCCGTGCGGGCTGGAAGGGACTGATCCGCAAGGGAGAGACCCTGCTGATCGTGCTGGTGGCCTGCCGGCTGGACGCCGTGATGGCAACCAGCTTTGTGCGGGACGCCGTGGTCATCGGCTTTATCTGCAACGAGACCATTTCCATCATTGAGAATGCCGGCCTGATGGGCCTGCCGATCCCGGCGGCGCTGACAAAGGCCGTGGACATTTTAAAGCAGCGCTCGGAAGAGCAGAAAGGAACCTGAACATGAACGCACACATCACGAAGAACAACAACATTTCCGCCGGCACCGTGGCACGCACCGCCGTGCTGGGCCTGGCCCTGGCAAACCAGATCCTCAGCGCCTGCGGCAAGCCGCTGCTGCCCATTGACAGCGCACAGCTGGAGCAGTGGGTGACGGCAGGCCTGACCTCGGCGGCGGCCATCTGGGCGTGGTGGGAGAACAATTCTTTCACCAAAGAGGCGCTGGCGGCGGACAGCTATCTGGAGCAGCTGAAGAAGGGCGTGCACTAAGCTCAGCAGGTGCTTCCATTTTGTAAGCAACTATGCATAACTTAGCCGCTGCGGCGGCAGGGCGTACGCCTACATAGAGCAACAGCCCCGGGAACCAGATGGTTCCCGGGGCTGTTTTTGTTTGCAAGCGACCTATTCCGACATATTGCGACACATTAGGGCGCAACTGACACATCCTGACATTTTTCGGCTAAAGTGGGCGTGGAAGGATGTGTAAAAAATGACTACGACTGAAACGACCGACTTTGCACTCCGGGCGGCCGACGTCTTGCGCCCGCTGGGGATCACCCGTAATATGAGAGCTTATCGCATTCTGCGGGATGCGCTGGCCCGGATCTATGAGCAGGAGGACAGGCTGGAGGCTGTACAGAAGGAAGTATATGAGCCGCTGTCAGAACAATATCACTGCTACTGGACAGCCATTCAGAGCACGATTCGTCGAGCCGCACAGATCGCATGGAACACAAGCCCGGAACATGTGCAACAGCTGGCAGGCTACCCACTGACCGGCACACCGTCCGCGGTGCAGTTCTTGGAGATGCTGTACAATGCGCTGGTGAGAAGGGGTTAATGGGAGAGGGGACGGGTAAGAAGAAAATAAGAAGGAAAGACGGTGACGGAAAGGTTCGACTGGGGAAACATAAGGCGGACCAAACAAAAATAATCCGAACTTGTTTCCGATAGGAGATGGGTTCGGATTATTTGTTTTCTTCGGAAAATTAGCGTTTGCGAAGCAATGAAAGCCCCAGTGGGGCTTTTAAGCGACGGAACGGTCTGCGTTAGCAGATGGAGGGGCTTTGCCCCGACAAGTTCCATGCAGGTGTCCGTGGAAGATAAAATCCGAAATCATAGATTGACCGATATAAACCACAACATGATTTCAGGAGGAAACGGTTATGAAGCACGATGAGAGAGCTTGCAAATTTAATATGGATACCGGGTGTGTAGAACTGCTGCTCCGGGATGGGAGAATGATCTCCATTGACTGCACCGGGGTAGAGGATGAGCTGGACGTGACCATGGTGCAGAGGTCGGAGCTGGATTATCTCGTCTACAATGACCCGCTGGGCTATGCGGATTTGATCCTGAATGGTGACCCAGAGGAATATTTGAAAGGAGTATTAGGAAGTCACGAATTAGAAGATTAACAAAATAGTTGCTACTGTAAAATGATTCCCTGAAAAGTATTGAATAACCCCCGGAACCTTTTAGCGTCAAATTCGCTTTTATCTTAATCCTTTGCGAAAAAAGTTCTTTATTTGCATTCTAAATCCTTGATATGAGGATTTAGCGATATAAACTTTTTACAGTCGTTCTTCATTAGTTCTGAAGCATTATCCCAAAATGCAAGAGTATATTGCTTCCCCTCCTCAAGAATAGCTTCCGCTACGGGATGATGATCGCTGTCTCCAACAACTAGAATAATTTCATCATCAGGTCCAATTACGCCCTTATATAAATCTTTCAAAACTTCTTTATCAAAACCAGTGTCAACACGCTTTTCTTTATTGCTTGCATTACGAGAGGGTGTGAAAACTTCAAATCCTACTTTTTTAGCAGCATTCCAAAGGCTGTCGTTATCTGTAGGTCTAGAACCGTATAAAACAGCTCTCTTAATATCGGAGATATCACCATCACAAACAATATTGAGCAACTTACCAAAATCGTAAGCCCACGGCATATCACAAATTCTGTTATCATGTGCTTCGTAAACATCTGTAACCATACCCTTAGAAACGGCAGAATGGTATTTGCCCTCAATCCAAACATTAGAATTGTCAACGTAAACGCATTTTCCCATTTGAGATGCCTCCTATTACTTCTATGTGTTCAATATATCATAGGATAGAAGATTTTACAAGATTAAATAGAAAAGCCGTATTGAGTAAAGAAATGGAAAAACAGGGTGCGCCACCCGGACGCACCCTGCCAAAGACCACAGACAACAGCGA